>CAUZVF010000797.1:0-3777 GCA_963582955.1 Planctomycetota bacterium | reverse complement strand
GGAGCACAGAATCCAACGGGAGAGGAGGTTGACGTGAAGGTTGAACGCAATGTCGCTGTTCCCATGCGAGACGGAGTCATCCTGCGGGCCGATGTGCACCGGCCAGGCCGCGGCGGTCCGTTTCCGGTCTTGGTAATGCGTACTCCGTACAACAAGAAAGGCAGGCGTTTCGATGCGTTTGTGAAGGCCGGCTACATCGTCGTCTGCCAAGATGCGCGCGGACGATTTCAATCTGACGGCCAGTGGGAATCATTCCTCAGATTCAAGACGCACGACGGCGAAGATGGATACGACACGGTCGAATGGGCTGCCAAATTGCCCGGTTCCACTGGCAGAGTGGGGACGTTCGGAGCATCCTATAACGCCTTTTTGCAATGGCGGCTGGCGGCTTTGCAGCCGCCGTCGTTGGTGGCCATGTCGGCGCAGACAATTCCGGCCCGGTACACCGATCTGGAAGGACCGGGAACAATCCGGCCGGGTCGCAGGTTGAAATGGTGGCTGACCAGCATGACTCCCGATTTGCGACGGCGCTCTGGCCGGTCGGGGACTCATAGCAAAACCGATGCACTGCGGCTGTGGGATGCCGGAGATTCTCAAAAGTGGTTCGACTTTCTGCCGTGGTTGGATCTGCCGCCGGAAGTGTTCGAGGACGAGACCGAACCAGTCAAACATTGGTTGAAGAATCCGCATCTTGATCCCTGGAAACTGCACTTGGGATGCAAGAATATCACTGTGCCGAATTTGGATGTCGTCGGCTGGTACGACCACTGCAACGGCAACATGCAAATGTTCAAATCGATTGTCAAAGACGGCAAATCAAAGACGGCTCGTGAACAATCCCGCATCATCATCGGCCCCTGGAGCCATTCTGGCCGCGGAAAAGCCGGCTATGGCAACATCCGCTTTCCCAACGCGACGCTCGATCTGGTCGCCGAACAAATCCGCTGGTTCGATTATTGGTTGAAAGGCAAGAAAAACGGTGCCGAAAAAGATTCCCGCGTGCGAATCTTCGTGATGGGAGACAACCAATGGCGCAACGAACAAAGCTGGCCGCTGGGACGGACAAGAACGAGAACGCTGTATCTGACAAGTGGCGGCAACGCCAACACTCCTGATGGAAACGGCCAACTTCTCGAAGCCAAGCCAAAATCCGACAATCGCGACACTTATGCCTACGACCCCAAAGATCCCGTGCTGTCGCTGCATGGACCGGCAATGTTCACCATTCCAACCGACCAACGTCAACTGGCTCATCGGAAAGACATCCTTGTCTATCAATCCGAACCGCTGGCCAAGCGGCTGGAAGTCACGGGGAATCCTATCGTGGAACTCTTCGCCTCGTCATCAGCACCGGACACCGATTTCTTCGTTCGGCTGATCGACGTCGCTCCCAGCGGATTGGCCCGAGATATCTCATTGGGGATGGTCCGCGCACGCTATCGTAACGGGCTCAGCAAGCCCAGTCTCTTGAAACCCAACGAGGTCGTCAGATACACGATCCGTATGAATCCGACATCTAACGCATTCTTGCCCGGCCATCGAATTCGGCTGGATATTACCAGTTCTGATTTCCCAAACTACGACCGAAACCACAACACCTCTGCAAATCAGAATGCCGATTCCTTACTTCAAACGGCCAAACAGACGGTTCATCATGGACCGCAATCGTCCACAAGAATTATGTTGCCATGCTTGGGCGAAAAGAATTCGCGGTGATCGCACTCCCTCTCTCCCGGTTTCGAAACTGGCTCTCGTCATACCACGTCGTTCACCAAATTAGCGTCGCGAATCATCAATTAGTCGAGTTTTGCCGATAATTGTTAAAGATTGAAGTCGCGATAATCGAAGGAACGAACGCGATGCATGTGCGAACCACAAGTCATTGGCACCTCTATTTAATCCTCGCCGTGGCGGGCGTTGCCGTCACGGGATGTGGATTGACAGGTAAGCAACGTCTGGCCGCGAGCCCGGCGGCGGACGCATCAACGAGACCGCAGCGGCTTTCCGACGCTGACGTTGCGAATCCTCGGCGGCGAGTCGCAACTCATGACGCCTCGTTGCTGGCGTCCAGATCCCTACCGAAAAACACGCAACAACGACAGTCAGGATCGACGCAGGACGGCTCGATTCAACTGATTAATCACGAACTCGACGACGGAGCGGTCGCTTCGGTCCTATCTGATGAGTCGAAATCACTCGAAGCGGTTTCAAAACCGGGAGGGCGAGGTTCCCACCGAGCCGAAACATCGAGAGATACAAGCTCAGCAGGAGCTTCGCCCTCCCAAGATTTGGTTTCAAAACTGCTTCTAGAAGAGGTTTCAAAACCAGACAGCATGCCCCAGAGTCGCCTTTCGCTCCGCGAAAGCAGCGCCTCTTTCGCGGAGCGAGAGGCGACGAACCGCGTTTTGCGACCATCACTCGATGAATTGATCGAGCTGGCTCTGCAATCCAATCCCGGCTTGCGGCGGCGTGCCCACGAGGTTGACGCAGCTTGGAGTCGCGTGCCACAGGTCCGTGCCTTGCCAGATCCCATGCTGGGAGCAAACGGTTTCGGCAGTCCGATCGAAACGGCCGCCGGCGGACAGCGTGCGAACTTGTTGCTCAGCCAGCGGTTTCCATCGCTGAAGCGTTTGGATGCCCAGGGCCAGCAAGCGGCCTACGAAGCACTGGCATTGGAACAAGTTTGGCAAGCCGAGAGACTGAAGATCGTCGCCAATGTCAAAGTCATCTCCGCGAAGCTCTATGTCGTTGGCCATCAAACACGCATCAATCGCGAGAACCAAAAACTATTGAAGTCATTGATCGAAGTCAGTATCCAGCGCGTCGGGCAGGCACTTGGCTCGCAAGGCGACGTGTTGCTGGGCACGCTGGAACTCAGCCGGCTGGCCGAAGAACTGATCGAATTGCGGCAACGTCGGTTGTCGTTGCAAGCACGGCTCAACGAGTTGCTAAATCGCCCTGCCGAAACCGAAGTTGCAATTCCCGAAAAAATGACCGTCAATTCGCCCGACGCCACACTTGAAGAGCTGCGTCAGCAAACGCGTGATCATCAACCTGAGATCGTCGCCGCCCAACTACGTGCCCACGCGACGGCGTGGGGAATCGAAGTGGCCTCGTTGGCACGTACGCCCGATTTTAGCGTGAACTTCAATTGGTTCTTCATTGACAACAATCGGCCGCGGTCCACCGTTGTCGAAGTTGGTGAAGACGCTTGGTCACTCGGAGCAACGATCAGCCTCCCGATCTGGCGCGACAAATACGACGCCATGGAATCGGAAGCCGGCCGACGCCACTACGCCACCCAAGCCGCGACCGAGTCCATAATTCGCCGTTACGATGCTCTCTTGGCTGATTTGCTTGCCCAGGCGGAAGCCGCCAACGAGACAGTCAATCTGTATGACAACACGATTCTCCCTCAAGCACACCAGACTCTGGAAGCCGATCAGCAATCGTACTCGCAGGGCCAAGTCGAATTCGATCGTGTCATCCGAGACCTGCGAACGCTGCTCCGCTTGGAATTCAACCGTTACCGTGCCCAAGGCGATCTTGCAATCGCCAATGCCGGAATCGAGCAGGCGATTGGGATTCCGCCGAAGCACGCAGATTGACGACAGTATGGGAACATATAATATGGGAACATATAATATTTTTGAAAATCAATAAATAGAGTCAGAAATTACTTGAATTGATTGCGGAAATCGATATCCTCGATGATAAGGTGTGTTAGTTTTACGGGACGACGTGTTCATTCCGTTGGCCAGCCTTCGATTGATTTTG
>CAUZVF010000796.1:0-3782 GCA_963582955.1 Planctomycetota bacterium | reverse complement strand
GCAAATCGTCGGTGGAGCGGACGACATTGAATACTTCGACAACGGTAAGGTCGGTTCCAGCGGAGACGATTGGTTTCGTCTCGAATTCAACGGGTCGGAATCGCGGCTGCTAACAGCCTGCTTGTCGATTCCCGACCAACAAGTGGCGGCTCGCATCCGCTGCTATGTCGTTGAGAAAGACAAATCCAACGTGAAACCGGGTGAATTGCTGCCGATCGCGAAAGAGTACGAAGACGGAAAGAATTCGAACGAGCGCGTCCATCAGCAGAAGGAACAACATCGCATCGCCATCAACCGCGACCTGAAACCCGGCAATGTGTACTTTCTGCGAGTCGAAGCGAACGCTCCGGGCTATGAATTGGAGTTGCGCGTCATCCGTCCGGCTCCGTTTGACGATCCTCGGCATGCCGTCAAACACGCACTGTACGATCATCTGGGCCAGGTTGGCTCATGGCTGAATAATCGTCCGCGAGGTGCCAGTGTCGAACGGCGGATCCGCGACTCGGGCAACTTGCTCGGCACGGGCTGCATGAGCTGTCACACTCAATCGGGCGTTTGGGGTCCGGCGATTCCGTTCGCGATGGGTTATCGGCCACAGAATGTGCAATTGTTCCGCAATCTTGAAAACATTTGCTATCAATCGATGCGACCGACAAACAAGCTGATCGACGCAGCCAACAACACCAGTTTGGCGCCGCTCGATCTGGGCGACGGCCCCGCCGGCACGCGAGTCGCCGGGCACAGCGTGGTGTCGATCGAACGTTTCCGGCCACCGCGCAAACTGCAAAGCAAACAAGCGATCCGCGCGGCCAATTTCATCCTGCAATCGGGAGATCCCGGCGGCATCAACGCGGCGGGTCCTGGAGCCAACGTCGGCAAAGGTGTCGTCTACAACTACACGGCGGAAATCTTGTTCGAACAATGGAAAGCCACCGGCGAGCCCAAGTACTTTCGCGCCCTGGAAGACAAAGCCCGCAAGGTCCTTGAAGTCGACCCAAAGTACACCGACGACATGGCGCATCGCATCGAGTGTCTGCGGCGATACTTCCCGCAAAACTATATCAAGGTCGCGGCCCAAGTGGCCAAGCAGGAAAAAGAACATCCCAAGCAAACCAACCGAGTTCCCTACGATGGCAAAAAACCGACCGCCCAAGAAGTTGCCGCACTGTGGAAACGCATCAACAAGCAGGTCGATGCCGACATCGTCAGATTGCGAGCCGTTCAAAACAAAGACGGCAGTTGGGGATTCAATCCCGGCAAATCAAGCGACGGTGGGAAGACGTGGACGACTCCGAAAGACAACAAGCCCGAGCCATCTCCGACAGCGCTGGCATTGATCGGATTTCAAGCCGCGGGATTTGGACCTGATGATCCGACCGTGGCCAAGGGCATCAAAGCATTGCTGAAATTGCAGCATCCCAGCGGCTATTGGAAGGGACAATCTCAGACGGGATTCGTTTCGACCAGTTATGCCATGCACGCGCTGTCGAGGTTGTTCCCGACAGAACGGCCAACATTTACGCACGCGCAATTTGCACCAAAGGACGGCGAGACCCTACTACAGACAATCCACCGTGTGCGAGATCTGTCGACAACGGAAGATGCCAAGCTGATTCCGTTGATGGTCGAAGCGTCGAAACATCCGAGCCCGTTGGTGCAGTACTATGCCATGATCGGGTTGGGCAGCACGCATTCCGACGCCGGAATCGAACCACTTGTTGAAGCTCTCGGTCATCCGTCAAGAATGGTTCGCGAGGCAGCCAAATGGGGGATGCGCCAGACATTGATCGACGATCGCGGCTGGCCGCAAGTCATGGAGGCCGCGCAGTCCGACGACGATTACGTACGCGAAGCCGTGGCGCAGACGCTGCTGATGCGGGTCGACGGCGTCATGCCAGAGATCTCCGTCAAGTGGAACGATTTAACGAAAACCATTACGCATGGCATGAACGACGACCCGCATCCGGCGGTGCGAGCTTGGTCAACGCGGGCCGCGTGGAATTGGTGGGTCTGGAATCCTCCCGTCCGAGAGGCCGTCAATCAGGCTTGGATCGACTTGCTATCTCGACCGGAATCGAACCTGCTCGTTGAAAACGCGATTCGCTACCAATCTCAGGCGCTGTTCATCGCCAACGGTCACAAAGCGAATCAGAGCAAACAACATCAGTACGACGAGTTGGCCGAGTTATTCTTTGACCTCGAAGGTGAAATGGCTGATGCGAACGACGATAACCGAGAACTCGAGACTCGGCTGGCGCGACGGATCGTGGCCATCGGAGCCACCTTCTACAACACATCCGGCGGCGATGGAGGTCCCGGACAGATGGGATATATCACTCCCGGTCAAGGCGATCTCTTCGGTCGAGCCGTGCTGACGTATTTGAAGCATGTCGAGAAGAAGACGAAAGAGCCGTTCAAACTGACGGCGCTGCAAGTTTCGTTGGAGGGCGCCGCCAACGTGCCGTTCAAGCCGTTGCAACAGCGTTTAATCGATTACTCGTTGAATGGTCCCGAACAGCTTCGGGCAATCGCGGCCAACAGCATTTCCGATCCTCGGTCGGCTCAGCTTGTGGCCGTGCCGGAGTTGATCGAGCCGCTGATTCGCCAAGTACGACGCGGAGCGGCCGAACCACCGCGGCGCGCACAGCTATCCGACCCGTTGCTGAAATTGTTCGGCCGTGTCAAGTTTGTGATCCCCAACACCGAAGAACAACGCCGCGAAATCTTGACCTACTTGGCTCCGAGATTTGACGAGTACTACTCGGCCGACACCCTGAAAGCGATCGACGACACGGCTCGCCGCGGCGAATTACAACGCAAAATGGATGCCGATTGGTATTTGGCCAAAGGATTGGGTGACGCCATCGGCAGCAATCCCGACATGCGCTTTGACGAAACGCTGGATGTCATGCCACGCGAATTCAACAACCCATTGAAGGAACGTTTCTGGCTGCCCAGCGTAACGTGGATTCTGACCTATAAAACCAAACTGCCCGAAGTCACCGTCAAACCGGGCCAATTGCCGCCAATCGATCCGCACGAGGAACACCGCACTCGCGCGCTGCGATTGTTCCTGGACCAATTGACCAAGAAAGCGAACCCAGCGACTCGCGAACTTGCCGTCAAAATGGCTAACCAAACCGCGTTGCGCCGTAACCCGGAGGTTCTGAATGCGTTGGATGAAATGCTGAAGTTCGAGAAACGCGAACCCGTCATTAAGACGGCCAAGAACGTGCTGTCGACCGGTCGCGGCAACTTCGAGAAAGAACTGGCCGACGCCGTCAAGAAGGAAAAGCCGAACCGCTTTGAAATTGGGAAGAATCAAAAGCCGCAATACGACAAGACTTTCGTCGAGGATTTCGCTTATTTTCGCGATTACGTAACTCCTGAGATGAACCGCGTTTTGCGCGGCGACCAACGCAGTTGCTACGCGTGCCACGGAGTTCCCGGCCGTGTCCCGCCGTTGACTTTGAACCGTCCCGACGACGCCGGATACCTATCGGTTGAAGCATTGCTGAAAAACTACCGGCTGTTGCAAGCCCGCGTCGATTTCAAGAATGTCGAAATGAGTAAACTGCTGCGCAAACCGCTAAATGTCCAGTCCGGCAAAGAAGACGGACACCAAGGCGGCCGCCGCTATCAGCCGATGGATCCCGGATACCAAATCCTGCGTCGCTGGGTCGTGAATCAGGTTGAAAACGCAAGCAAACTCGGCGTTGAGCCACTAACGGCAACCGCTGCGGAAAAAGAATAGAGGTCGTTTCAAAACTTGCCGACGGTGC
>CAUZVF010000795.1:0-3784 GCA_963582955.1 Planctomycetota bacterium | reverse complement strand
CTTTTTCGCTTTTTTATGAAATGCTTCGAGCTGAACTTTCATCGAGCCGTCGCCCTTGTACTGACGATTCATGCTGGCGCCGGTGCATTAAATCAGGAGAGAATTCCGTGAAAGAGGAATCTCACCATCATAGCCGGGACTGATCGTCAGCCACAAACGTGTGGGCTGCGATTGTTAGCGGTGTGACAAGTTTTCCCGGACGCTGTGTTTGCCGCATGATGAGCAACGCGGCCAGAGGAGTTCTGAGTCTAACGACGGGCCGAACAATTGATGCCGATGGCATCGTTTCGTCAAGTTAAACGACGAGTCGGACAGTTATCCGTTTTGGCCAGGAACCTCACGGTTCCCGTTAGCCAAGAGTAACGCTCAAAATGCCAGGCTAGCGGGAACCATCAGGCCCTAAAGTGGTCCTCCACCAACCGTTTCCCGATTGTCGCATTTAAAGTGAGTACCATTGGGCACTGGCCGCAAGCATCACGGCTTCAAGAACTGGCTACTTGCGCCTTGTCGCTTAGCAACGGGCGATCAATTAGTGTCGCCTTTCGCTCCGCGAAAGTAGCGCAACTTTCGCGGAGCGAAAGGCGACAATGCGACAGTTATTGATCGGTCGGTACTTAGCCGAACAATGACAACAGCGGCTGGCCGCCTTCGAGAATCGAAACTGGCCGGCCTTGACGATCCGGCAGTTGGATGTGCGGATTGATTCCCAGCGAATGAAAGATTGTCGCTGCCAGGTCCTCTGGACTGGTTGGACGCTCGGCCGGCCACGCGGCATCTTTGTCGGATCGGCCATAGGTGATTCCGCCACGAATTCCGGCTCCCGCCAGCACGGCCGGGAAACAAAAGCTCCAATGCCCGCGGCCCCAGGCGGAATTCGGTTGTGGAGTACGGCCCATTTCTCCGACGGCGACGACCAGTGTGTCGTCGAGCAATCCGCGGTCGTCCATGTCGTTGATCAAGGCAGCGAACGACTGGTCGAATTTGGGAATCAAATGGTCCCGCAGGTCGTTGCTGTGTTGATGTGAATCCCAACTGTATCCATCGGGTGCGTCCCAGATGACAGTGACAAACCGGCAACCGGCTTCAAGCATGCGGCGGCCCATCAAGACCGATTGGCCGAACAGATGCCGGCCGTATTGATCACGCAGTCCGTCCTTCTCACGTCGAATGTCGAGAGCGCTTCGAATCTTCTCGGACGTGACCAACGACAACGCCCGTTGCTGGATTCCGTCGTAGTTCCGAAATTCTTTCGAGGCATCGACAAGCCGCCGCCTGTCGTCGAATTGGCTCAAAAGATCCCGACGCCGGCTCAACCGATCCAACGAAATTTCGTCCTTCGAAACGAGTCCCTTGATGCGGAAGTCGAGTTCCGCTTCCGTACATTCGCGGAAGAAAGGGTTGTCCTTGTTGTTGCGTCGGCGAATGTCTGTCGCCAATGCGTTGTACGCGGGTCCCAACCATCCGGCGTATTGGCCGGTACGGTCATATCCCTGCAAATGGCCGAGGCGATTTGGCAAGTAGACGTAATCGGGAAACGTCCGCGTTCTCGCGTCGGCCGAATGTTGCGACACATATTCCACAACCGAACCCATTGCCGGCCAGTCGGTGTCACGGGCATTCACGTCGGAACCGTTTTCCGCGCTGCGTGTCCACTTGTGGCCAGTTTGCAAATAGTGGCAGGCATTGTGATCGTTGTGCGGATGCGTCATCGACCGAATAACGCAGAGTTTGTCCGACAAAAGTGCAGTCTTTGGCAGATGCTCACATATCCGCAAACCGGGCGTCCGCGATGCGATCGGCATGAACGGCCCCCGCAACTTTGGCGGAGCGTCGGGTTTCATGTCGAACGTTTCTAATTGGCTGGGACCGCCAAAGAGATACAGAAACAACACCGACTTCGCGCGTCCCGATTGAAACGCCTGCGACGCTTGCGTGGCCGCTTCGGCTTCCAGGACCAACGGCAAGTTCATTCCCAAGAATCCCGCACCGCCAACATGCAACAAATCGCGGCGAGTCAGGCCATTGCAAACGCGTTGCGAACGTCCGTGGATTGTTAGCATCATGCGACTCCCGAAGGTTTCCGATGAAGTTGGCTCTTGCAACGTTTCTCGTCTCGTGGACTCTAAGAGTCTACAAAATCGGACGCTGTGAAACCACACATCTTCATGCAAGCCGACGAATGTTTCCCGACGAGGCGGGTTGGCGGGCGAATTCGCTTTTGCTAGGTTTGTTGTATTGCACGCAGTCGGCTCGGGCAGTATCCCGAAGCGTTAGTTTTCACCCAAACCCCGGAGGGGCGACTCAAAAGAGAGAGTGCGCGTCGTGCTGTGTCGCCCCTACGGGCAACGCCGTGACGGATTCTAGTAGCCGGATTCGCAAGAATTCGGGCCTTGACCGTGGTGCACCCGAAGTCTTGCGACTCCGGCTACCATCAAATCCCACGATTTTCCAAGGAAAAAATCCGTCACGGCGTTTCCCTACGGGGCTTGGCTGCACTAAATCCTGCGATTCCCTGGGCTAACGCCCAGGGCTATTTCCTGTCGCTGCTCCGCAGCTTCGTCGCAGCACAACGTAACGATTTCCGAGGGTCACGATGTGACACCGTGCGATTCACCGATAACAGTTTCACTTCGGTCCCACGAATGACAGAACCAATCGCGTATCTCAACGGCAAGATGATCCCGATATCCGAGGCTCGTCTTTCCGTCTTCGACTTGGGTGTCGTTCTTGGCGCTTCAGTGACCGAGATGATCCGCACGTTTCGGCATCAACCATTTCGGCTCGATCAACATTTGATCCGGCTTGGGCACTCATTGGATCGCGTCGGGTTTCCGTACGACATGCCGTCCGATCAATTGCGAGCCATCGTAACCAATGTGGTGTCTCACAATTGCGAGCTAATCCCCGAGACGCACGATCTGGGAATTATCATCTTCATCACGGCCGGGCAAAACCTGACATACCTTGGTTTGGCGGGACGCCAACAAGCTCGGACAGCCAGCGTCTGCGTTCATACATTTCCATTGCCGTTTGAATTGTGGATTCAGAAGTTCAACGACGGCCAACATTTGGTGACGCCCAACATTCGGCATATTCCATCCGAGTCAATTGATCCAACGATCAAGGTGCGCAGCCGGCTGCATTGGTACCTTGCCGATCAGCAAGCGCGGCAAACCGACGATTCCGCGTCGGCCGTGCTCCTCGACCACGATGGAAACATTACGGAAACGAGTACGGGAAATATTTTTGTCGTTCACGGCGGTCAAATCCAAACTCCGTCGCCACAAACAACTCTTGGGGGAATCAGCCAGCAAGTGCTTTCGGAACTCGCGCGATCACTCGGCTATGAAATCACGCATGCCGACTTGCGAGTTGACGATGTCCTGGCCGCCGACGAGGTATTTACGTCGTCGACACCGTATTGTCTGTTGCCGGTCACTCGATTCAATCAGCAACGTATCGGCACCGGCCGACCTGGAAAAGTTTTTGGGCGACTCGTCGTTGCATGGAGCGAATTGGTGGGCATCGATATTCTGGATCAAATCCGCACGGGTGCTGCCGAGCGATTGAAGACCGCAAACTTGGAAATGGCGGATTGTGAAACAAACGGATGATCATTCCGTGGACGGTGCCGATCTGATCTTTTGTACGATGGCCTTCCAAGGTGGGCGACAACACATGATTGCGACGGTCTTGGAAGGCCATCGTACAAACAACCGCAACGATTGACTGGAATTGGTAACACGGGACCGAAGCAAGACACGATGGCAAGAATTCTGAAGGA
>CAUZVF010000794.1:0-3784 GCA_963582955.1 Planctomycetota bacterium | reverse complement strand
CTGAAGAGGTAGGCCAAGGCTGCTCCGTGCAGACCATCGCCAACTCTGTTGAAGAAACCGCGTCGCGTTGTGTTCTGATCCGTCATCTCGTCACCAATGTCAGGTCTGAGTATTTCGTTTAACGGCTAGCCGCAGGCGACTGTTTTCGTTTAACGGCTAGCCGAAAGCGACTGCGTCATCGGGAAAAGCCGTCGGACCAACGCTACGGTCGGTGCCCGGCTTGCCGTTAAACAAGACTCATTCAATCCACATACAAGAACGCCGCCGAGTTGATGATTGTGTGGCAAAACTTTGCCAACGCCAGTAACTCGGGAGTTTCCATGCGTTCAGAAGTCTTCTCGTCTTTCTTATTGTTCTGTTTCGATGCTTTGTCGTCGAGGTATTTCTTCCAGACCGCCGTCAACTGCTTGAGCGTTTCGATTCCCAACTGCTTTTCATTGTCGTCCGGCATGCGGTTCAGAGCGAGCTGATAGACGCGTTCAACTTGTTGGTACGGTTCGTCGCCAACTTCACGCTGCACACGCTCGGCGAATGACTGAGAAATCTCACGGATCATCGCGTTATTCATCAGCAGCAATGCTTGTGATGCCACCGTCGAATTCGGACGCTCGGTGCAGTTGGGATTCATCTGCGGCAAATCAAACGTTTCCAAAATCGTCGGCATTTCCTTTCGGCGATGTTGGACATAGATCGCTCGTCGCCATCCCAATTCAGTCGGCTTTGACACAACCAAACCATCGGGCCGTACCTCGACCGGATCGGGTTCACCAAACGGCTCTCGATTCAACCGGCCCGCAACACTCAGAATGCTGTCACGCACCACTTCGGCATCCATGCGACGCAGCGGCATGCGGGAATACCGTTTGTTTTCGGGATCAAGTTCCCACAGACGCGGCGTTGTGACGGATGTTTGCCGATACGTGCTGGAATTCATGATCAGCCGGTGCATCGCCTTGATGCTCCAACCAGTGGCAACGAATTCGCTCGCGAGCCAATCCAGCAGTTCGGGATGAGTGGGTGGCGTACCCATGTTGCCGAAATTCGATAACGACTCGACGATGCCGCGATCGAAATGATGAAACCAAATGCGATTGGCCATCACGCGTGCCGTCAACGGATGTTGGGGATCTGTCAGCCATTTCGCCAATGCCAACCGTCGGCCGGATTTCTTGGCACCCGGCCAAGGTGGTTTCACGTCGAAGGGAGTCTTCCCATCCGTCAGCACGACCGGAACACCGGGACCGACCAGCCGGCCGGGGTTGGTGTACTCACCACGCCGATAGATGTAGGTCAGTGAGGGAACTCCGCGATCCCACAAGGCCCGGATACTGGGTTCGGTCGGAATGTCGGCCTTCTTCGCCTTGATCTCTTTGGCCGTCTGCCGTTGCAGCTTCTTGAATTCGGCATCGAGCTTCGCCAGCTTCGAGTCAGCGAATTGGAACTGCTTTTCGTACGTCTTCGCCAATTCCTGTTGCGCAGCATCTCGTTTCTTGGCCGGCGTCTCGAGCATCAAGCGAACTTTCCCTCGGACATCTTCAGGGAGTTTCGCCAACCGCTCGTCGCGCAACCGAGCGATCACCTTCTGCCGCTTCTGTTCAAGAGCCTGCTTGACGCGAGCGATCTCGGCGTCGATGGCGTCTTTTTTCACTTGCCACGCTTTGTGAATTTCCGGAGTCACGAAATTCAGCACGCGCCCCGGCTTCTTTGATTTCGTTTGGCCGGGAACGAACGACGGCTTCAACCAATCGTGTTCGTCGTAAGCGCCTTTGAACACCGCCGCCAACCGGTAATAGTCGCGTTGCGGAATCGGATCGTACTTGTGGCTATGACACTTTGCACAATTTAATGTTAGCCCTAGCAAAGCCGATCCAAATACGTCGATTTCGTCAGCAACGACTTCGAACCGCTCGGCGACCGAGTTGACGATGTCGGAACCCGTGCCGTCGGGCGCCATCCTTAGGAAACCGGTGGCGACTAAATTGTCCATCAATTCGTCAGTGATGACTTCTGCACTCTCATAGTCAGCCAGTTCGTCACCCGCGATTTGTTCCATCAAGAATTGGTCGTAAGGCTTGTCGCTGTTGAAGGCGCGGATCACGTAATCGCGATACCTCCATGCATGCGGTCGCAAGGGATCGGCACTGCGCTTGCCTTCCGAATCGGCATAGCCGGCCAAGTCGAGCCAATGCTGTCCCCAGCGTTCTCCGTAACGCGGCGAGTCTAAATAGCCGTCGACCATTTTCGGATAAGCATCAGCCGAATCATCCGCCAAGAATGCTTCGACTTCTTCCCAGGTCGGCGGCAGCCCGGTCAAGTCAAACGCCACGCGCCGGACCAACGTCAACTTGTCGGCCTCATTGGAAAGTCTGAGTCCCGCCGACTCTAACTTACGCAGCACGAATGCATCGATCGGCCTGCGGACTCGGTCGACGTTTTTTGCTTTCGGTACCTCCGGCCGCCGCGGAGGTTGGAACGACCAAAACTTCCGGTCTTTGTTAGTCACGAGCGAATCGGGTTCGTGCGTGGCGACATCGGGTTTCACGTCAACAACCGGAGCACCTCGCCGAATCCATGCGGCCAGAATCTCCAATTCGGCGGAATTCACCGGACGCACGCCATCGGGAATTAGCCGAGCTGGCGGCGGCATGTCCTTGCTGTGGATCTTCTTGATCATCAGACTCTTGCCGGGATCCCCCAGCACCATCACCGGCCCCGATTTGCCGCCCTTCAACATCGACGCTTTCGTCCGCAAGTCCAACCCACCTTCCTGCCTTCGCAACCCGTGACACGTGATGCAACGCAAATTGATGATGGGTATGACGTCGTGCTGATTGATGCGGGCAAACCGGTCGTTCGAATCTCCACTTTTCGAGCGTGCCCCCGATTTAATCCAGCGTTCAATCGTCTGCCGCTCGGTCTTTGTTAGCGGTGTCTTGCCTTCCGGCGGCATCAGTTCGTCATGCACCATCTGATACAACACACCGTCCGTCGGTTTCTTGCTTTCAAGAACCGACCCCGATTCGCCACCTTTCAGCAATCCGCCGAAGCTCGTCAAATCAAGATCGCCCTTGCGAGCTTTCGCATTGTGGCATCCGGCACATTTCTTTTGAACGATTGGCAACACGTCCGTCTCGAACGTCAAGCCGGTGCCACGTTTACTGTCTTTCTCTTTCGTCTGCCCGAAAGAAACGTGGCCGAATGCGCAAACGGCCAACGTTGCGACAAGCAGCAATCGAACATCTTTGGAATGAGGAAACATGGCAACGCGAAGTTTCAATCGATTCGGCGAAAACGAACAGGCGGGCGGCAGCGCTGACGACTCTCGAAAACGCATCCGGATGTCCGCGGAATCGTTGGCAGGAGGGAACGAGCGGTAAGAGCGCGACACGAACGAAGACATCACTATACCGTATCACCCCGCCGGATTTCAGGTCAATTCAACGATCGTGCGGTATTCCGAAACACGGCTACACGAACGAAACCGAGCCCGTGCCGCAACCCTGGATCAGAATTGGAAATTTGCCCCCGTTATTTCGTCACCACTTTTCTGCATGACGGAAGTTTCAATTCCAGACAATTTCCATTCGACGCTCCGTTCCGCCCGCGCACGAAAAAAGCCGCAGGTCGTTTTTGTGAGCTGCGGCGGTCGCCCGAAGGCGGTGCCTGCGAATGTTTCTTCTTGTTACGAAAAGATTCGAAATTTGAGATTAATTACACTAGTGCTTTGTCCCAATTGAATATTAGGATCAGCCGTTTTGGCGCTAGCCACGGTTACCAGTCAAAA
>CAUZVF010000793.1:0-3784 GCA_963582955.1 Planctomycetota bacterium | reverse complement strand
TATGCGTTTGCCGACCGGCATAACCCCGTGCGATTTGATTTCGAACTGATCCAATTTGGCGTGACGAAGCAACCCGATCGCATCGAGCTGACGTTAATTTCCGATTCCGGTTCTGATCGCAAATACTCGGCGAAACGAGATAAATCTGGCAGATATGTCACCGCCACGCCGATGCCCAAATCGGACAAACCCGTGCAGGTCCGATTGAGCGGTAAGATCGGGCATTTGCATGTGACGATGGACGTTGACGATCAGCCATTTCAGATTGGTTCGAAACAGCTGTCACTCTCCGAAATTAGGCGCATCGAAAAGCGGCCCACCGCCCACATTGTGACAACCGCTGATGGCAAGAAGTACGCCGGCCTTGTGAAGGGTCTTGGCAAGCTAACAGCCCGATCCGGAGCAGTATTTGATCCCGCGTCGGTCGCCCTGCTCAACATCGCTCTTCCCGACAGCAGGCCGGACAATCTTGATTACGAAATATCCGCGTGGACAAACAACAAGCGCATTGCCAAGGCTTTCGGGACGTTGGAAGTGACGGGCGTGCCAAGTCACGTGAGTGATGATCCATACGATTCTCAGGATCCGTTCTCACCGCTGGTTGACTCGTTCGTGATCGAGGCTCGAATCGACGGCCACGTCACCCTGCACATCAATCGGCACGGCCTATATTGGACGCATCAAGCGCCTTGGGAACTGGGCAGAGACGACAACATCGGAAGATTTGTGCTCGTTAACGGCAAAAAGTGGTATCTCGACTGGGTGCAACCAGCGAAGGGCGAGAAGAAATCGAACAAATTCCCATTAAAACTTGGCACTGCGAATTGGGAACACAAAGTGCTTTCGACGAGACCTACCACCAACGCGCGACATGCGTCGCGAAGCATCCAGATCCATCGGCCTCCAAGTAAAACACCTTTTGATAATTACGCTCTTTCGATCAACGACACGGCGCCGGGCGCGGCTACTTCCCGCATACTTTTTCGCAAGAAACGAAGGCCGCCGCCGCCAGCACGGATTTCCGTGTCTCGGAAAGTGAATCTCCGCGACGGATACTGGTCGTTTGATGAGGAATCTGGTTCGCGTGTTTTGGATGTCAGCGGCAACGGACAACACGGAACGCTGACATATCCTTCGCGCGTACCGGGAAGAATTGGAAATGCAGTTCGATTCAACGGTTTTGGTGCACTGCGCTGCGGCGATGTTGGCGATTTCGATCATTCCGACAGGTTTTCGATTGGCGCATGGTTTTATCCGACGCGTAACAGGAAAGGAGCCATCGTCTCCAAGACCGATACGGACTTTCATGCTCGTGGATACAGCATACTTTTCGACAATCATCGCATTTGCCTGCATCTGATTTCGCAATGGCCGAAAAGTGCCCTCGAGATGTTCGCGGTCACGCCTATTGATCTCTTCAAATGGCATTTCGTGACGGTGACCTACGACGGATCCGGACGCGCTGACGGTGTGAGATTTTACGTAGACGGACAAGAATCCCACTGTGAAATCACAATGGACACGCTAAATGCACCGACTCAGACGCAGGCACAGTTTTGTATTGGCGGCCAGTATGGCCAAAATGCCTTTGACGGATTGGTTGATGACGTCTTTGTATTCAAACGTACATTGGCGAAAGAAGAGGTCGACCGCGTTTATGCGCGCGGGATTAATTCACGAGTCAACACGAGTCAACAGCCCGCGACCAAGGAAGGACTCGTCGCGCATTGGACATTCGACGAAAACGAAGGTCCCGCTGTGAAAGATGTTAGCGGCAACGGCAATGATACCACTCTGGCTGCCCGCTCGCACGCGAAGGGTAAACTCGGTCTCGCGCTCAATCTCGAACGGGCGGGATTCCTGAACTGCGGCACAATCCAAAACCTTGACAGTGATGATGAATTCTCTTTCGGCGCGTGGGTCAATGCCCGAACAACTGACCGTCGCGCAATCCTGTCACGACTCGACATGAACCGTGACCGCGGCTACGAGATCATCTTACTAAAAGTTAGTATATATGTACAGTTACTCCAAAGTCGAAAACGAAGGCTCTTGATCGTCTCTAGGAAACTGGTGACGCAGAATAGCTGGCATCACGTGTTTGTAACTTACGACGGTTCGCGTAAACCCGACGGGCTGCGTCTTTTTATCGATGGCAAGCTCGCGAATTTCAACGCGATGAATGACAATCTTACCGAGACAATCAAATCGGACGCGCCTCTCTACATAGGATCGCGCCGTAACGGGCTCTTCCTGTTCGATGGCCTGCTCGACGATGTGCGGATCTACTCCACAAAACTGAGTGATGCGCAAGTAGTTCAACTGAGCAAGCTTTCGGAAAACTTAGACGCCAATTCCAGTTCGAACCAGTCTTTGACGGAAAATTTGATCGCTCACTGGAGTTTCGACAACGATGAGAATGGTCTGATCCGTGACTCCAGCGGAAACGGGTACAATGCTCTGTTTTCCTTAGATACTCCAATTCGTGGAGAAGGCCGCCGGGGCAATGCAATCTCATTCAAAGGAAACGTCAGCGTCGATTTGGGCTCTGACGTTGGTGACTTTGACGCGGACGATTCTTTTTCGATCGGAAGCTGGATCCAAATCGGTGACACGCCCAAAAAATCCTACATCTTTTCGAAAAACCAAAGCGGAGCTCCGAACCAAGGAATCGGGTTGATTTTGCATGAGAACTGCGAACTGTATTGTCAGTTAGTCAATGCTTCTCGTCCCCGTACCCCTCATCGCATTCTTGTACATACTGCGCCATTGCTTTCGTCAAACAAATGGCATCACATCCTTGTCACGTACGATGGAAGCAGGACCGCTTCAGGCCTCCATATCTACGTTGATGGACAATCAGCAAAGCTAACCGTCATCAACGACAACTTGAATTCCACGACGATTCGAAATCGAATGCCGTTCCGAATCGGAGGTCATTCAAATCCAGAAGCCGCATTTGTCGGGAAACTCGATGAATTCCGTATCTTTACCCGCGTGCTAACACCCGCCGAGATTCAGCGAATGGCAAATGCGGATTGATAAACCCAATTAGCTCCTGCCAATTATGACGTCAAATTATCTGGTAGTTGCGAGATCATGAGTTGTGACGATCATTTTGAACTGACTGGAAAGGCCCTTCGATGGATGACCACGGAATCACTTCAAGTGTGCAAGATGATGTCACCACGGTCAAATTCTGCGAGAACGAAGCATTCGATCCCATACACTCCGACGCGATGATGAAGGCGTTAAACCAATTGGCCGAAAGCAACGACACGGGCCGTTTCGTAATCGATCTCAGCAACATTTCCCTCATGCCGAGCAGCGCCATCGGAATGCTTGTGACCTTGCATGAGACCATTGCGAATTCGGGCCGGAAGTTGAGCATTCGCAACCTAACACCCGACGTTCTCGAGAGTTTCCAATTCTTGCATTTGGACAGATTGTTCGACATTGAAGACTTGGACAACCCGACTTGAACGACTGTGCTGGCCGGCTTCTGTCGTTGTGGGCGAAATGATCCTTGTCGCCAAATCTCCGTTGGCGTTGCTGTCGCCGGCCTTTGAATGACTTCGAACCTGAGGGGCGCATTGCCATGAAATCAATCTACTACTTTGCGTTTTTGTCGATATTGGTGCTGGGATGTGGCAGCGATACGAATACCGAAAAGAATTCCAACGAAACGGTGGCCCCTGCAGAAAGCGATCGGGCGACGGCGCAATCCACACCCGACGAATCAAATGCCAAAACCAAAGACGAAAATGCTGAAGCGAAAAACGAA
>CAUZVF010000792.1:0-3785 GCA_963582955.1 Planctomycetota bacterium | reverse complement strand
AGTCAAGATGAAGACCGTCAGCAAGGCCTAAATCAATCGTCGGCACGGTATGTACGAAGGGAATTGTGTCGGGCAAGCGGCGCTGGATTTCCCGCATTTTCTCCCATCCTCTCCCACGTAGCAGGTTTCCGCTAATCGCCTTTTGGTCGGCGTGTTGCTCGGCATATCCTTCGGCGGCATAGTAGGGTGGATAGTATTGCCCGTGGATCTGAGCGAGGATGACGGGCATCTTCGGGTTGTGGCAATCGCGCCGCAGTGCCTCAACAAACTTCTTGTATTCGTCCGCGTAAGTTGATATCGGATTGATCGAAGAGGGTTTGGTTACCGTCTTGGTGTCGTGACCGAAGATCCCATCCTGCTCACCCTGGTGCCAAAGCACGCCCTTCGCTCGTCCTCCTATTTTTTTCATTTGTCTCTGAACAAAACCATAGCGTCCTTGATTAGGCTTATCGGGATCCCAGTCTGACAAGGCGGCACCGATGGCAAAGGGCAACAAGCCAATCGGTACACTGCTTTGTTCATACAACTCTTTGGCAAAGAAATATCCCGGTCCAATGCCTCCTGCCGGAACGTTGTTTTTGACCATCTCTTCAATTTCCGCTTCTGTTGCTTTGAGGTACTGCTGCTTCAGCATTTTGGCCGCGCCCATTTCGGCGGGATAGCGGTGAATCGGTGGAACACCGGCGCACCAGTGAGCTTTCTCGCGAATTAACTCAAAGTTCAACATATTCAGATAGGGCAGCGTGGGCAGGTCTTCTTCGAGGGGAACGCTGCCGTACATGTTGGATTGGCCCGCCATCAGCCACAGGTCGCCGACGAGAATGCGACGAAACTCAAACGAAGTACCGGTGCTGCTACCACCGTTGGGTTGCGCGGCGACCTTGATCACATAGGGCCCGCCGACGGGAAGCCCACGGATCGCCACAGCTCTTTCATCCTCACCAACTGTTTCCAATCCTACATCCTTCCGTCGAATCACATACGCGCGAGCATCATCGGTCACCGTGACGCTGAACAGTGTCTCCTTCTTCAAGTCATTAGGAACAATGACGCAGCACGTTCCCTGGTTATCGTCGTCGCGCTGGATTACCTGGTAGTCTTCGACGAGACGCGTTACGTCGGCAAATGCAAACCCATTGATACAAGTAATGACGAATAATGTGCGAACGACAATGTGCATAACAACTCCTTAAGTTGACAGCTAATATGGCTTGTCCGTTCGATCGTAGGATCGTCCAGCAGATAATCTCACGGGCGATGCCTTTGGTGGCCAATTGATTGATGATTGTCGATTGATGATTGTTGATTTGTGAAGTGCAGCGTGACGCCGGACTCGTCCATCAAGTAACCAATGATCGAACGCTCTTCATTCTTTTCCGTCTTCTGCCGTCTTGACACTCTTTACAAAGATGGCGATCAACTCGTCGCACTCCGTGACGATTTCCGTCATCTTGTTCGGTTCGCACAATGGTTTGCGTTCGATGATCTTGAGCCAAATGAGCGTTTCCCGCAGTTCCTTCAGGGCAACCTTCATTTTGTGGAAAAAATGTCGTCGTGATTCCGCACTTTGAGCTTCCCCATAATTCGGAGCCGGAGACGTGCCCGACCGAACAAGTTATCTCGCAATATGATTCCCAGCCTTCGAGTCAGGTACGGCTTCAACAACGTTCACTACGCGAACAGCAAAGTTAATCAGGCGATCTTCCAAGTCTCCGGGTTTCATCACTCCGCACCTCCGCTTTTCGGGATTAGAACAACAATCCATCAGCGGCCTACTTCAACAATCAACAATCATCAATCGCCAATCAATTTCTTGGAAGTGGACGGGCAGGCACTTGCTGAAATCATTTCCTGGACAGTTCTAGAATAGTTCTCTTCGGTCACTGGGACGCTTTCCAACTCGCCCTGTCGGCGTCGTAACGTCGCACAAGATCATCGAGCCCGCCGCGCAGAAAGTAGATGCGTTGCGCTATGCGCACCTTCTCTCCCGGCTTCAGCATCACCTGCGGCTCGTTGTGCAGACACGAATACTCGCGGTTGTTGAACAACGCCTTCGTCGGGTGGCTCATCGTCGTCGGCGCGATAGTCCACTTACCGTCTCTGGAGACCGTTGCGATGAGGGGCCCGCTTAATTGTCCTGCTTCGCCGTCTGCGAGCCGCCCCGACTCGCCGACCTTCCATGACTGAAGCCACATCCGCCGGTCGACGTCGTGCCAGAGGTCGATCCGCCGAACAAATCCACGTTTGGTTTGCAGCCAGGTGCGTGTCCCATCATGGTCGCGAAAGTGAGGAGCGTACGTCGGTTGGAAGCACAACTGATAGGCGACCATTGGCGTTGCCCTGTCGTTGACCGCCTCGTAATCTACGTCCACATAGTCCATCCCTCCACGGAGCGATAGCTTACCGGACAACCCCAACGGTTTGCGGAAAGTCACGGTCGCCGATGTGTGGTCGTCGCTGAACTTGGCCGGGCCGTCGTCATAATCGAAGCGTAGATGCTCAAACAGAAAATTGAAGCGGTCCCCCGGAAGATAGGGCACGTGGATTTCAAATCGAAACGAACCGGGCTTCGGCTCGGCTGCTTTCCCACGCTGGGAGCGGGAAAGATACGTCTGCCCGACTCCCATGAATTCGGGAGGGTAGCCGGGAACATAGCCGACGGGAAAGATCTGTAGAGGTGACTTACCTCGCAGCGCCGCATTAGGAGATGCGGGGCGTATAAGATCTTCCGGCGGTGTGGTCTTGCTTACGTAGTGCCGGTCTTTCGGGGTGATCGGCCAGCGCAATGCCACGATCTCCTCGACGGGGGTGGGCGCGCTGCGACGCTTCGCATCCCGGGCGCAGCGAAAGCCAACATAGCCCAGGAAGCCATTGAGCCGCGGCTGGTCCTCCAGTCCCGCGCAGAGAAAGTTATACGGCTCCGCGTTGACGAAACTTCCACCCTTGACCGTCGCCATATGCAGATCGTCGTCCTTTCCCGATGCAACCCATTCGGTCACATTACCGGCCATGTCAAAGACACCGAAAGGACTGCGATCGATGAGACGGGAGCCAACGTCAGAGGGAACCGTGGTCGGAGGCTCGTCCGCGGGCGCGGCGTGAACGCAGAGCCCGTCCTTCCATTTGTTTCCCCAGGGCCAGAGCCGGCCATCCCCTCCTCTTGCTGCAACTTCCCACTCCTCTTCCGTGGGTAAACGTTTGCCCGACCACTGGGCATAGGCAACGGCATCGCGATAAAGCACGCCGGTCACCGGACGCGATGAGAACGCCTTCAGGTAACCGTAATCCACCCACAGCACCGGCGGAGGATGACCGGTGGCGTCCACGAACTTTTTGTACTCCGCGTTTGTGACTTCATGCCGATCGATGAAGAACGGCTCGACGTCGATTTCGCGCATCGGAAACGGCGCGAAAATGTCAGGAGACACGCCATACGTCCGCACGAATTTGGCCGTATCCTTGGCGGACAGCCCAATGCGATATTTCCCTCCGGGGATTCGTACCATCGGCTCGTCCTCGCCGACCACCGAGGACGCTTGAACAAACGCCACAGCGAGAACCAAGGATCGTGTCATCCGCATTGATTGCATTTTCCACCTCAATTAACTCGCAGTGCCCAGACATTATCTTCGTTCTCGGTCTACACCCACCCGCGGCTTTGTGAGTCCGTATCGATAGCGCACGTAGTCAATCAAGAATTTCTGATACATCGGTGCCCCAGAGGCCGCTCCCCAGCGTCTCCCAGTGACAGTGCTCCAGGTTGCCATGCCCAGCTTGCTCACGTC
>CAUZVF010000791.1:0-3787 GCA_963582955.1 Planctomycetota bacterium | reverse complement strand
CCGTTGGATCTCATCGTCTGTTGGCTGCGATGGTGTTCCCCACAAATCTTTCTTGCCACCGCCCAAACCAAAGTGGCCGATTTCCAGGCCACGCAGAGCTTTTTGCAGCGATTCCGTCATTGTGCGGCCGATGGCCATCGTCTCGCCGACCGACTTCATTTGCACCGTCAATGTCGGATCGGCTTCGGGAAATTTCTCGAACGTCCAGCGTGGAATTTTTGTGACGACGTAATCGATCGTCGGCTCGAAGCATGCCATCGTTTCTCGCGTGATGTCATTGGGAATTTCGTCGAGCCGGAATCCAACCGCCAACTTGGCCGCGATTTTTGCGATTGGAAAACCCGTGGCCTTGGATGCCAATGCGCTGGATCGGCTGACGCGCGGGTTCATCTCAATGATGACCATGTGGCCGTTCTTCGGATCAACGCCGAATTGTACGTTGGATCCGCCAGTTTCGACGCCGATTTCGCGAATACAGGCAATCGTGGCGTCTCGCATCCGCTGGTATTCTTTGTCAGTCAAAGTCTGTGCCGGCGCGACGGTGATCGAGTCGCCGGTGTGAACGCCCATCGGATCGAAGTTTTCGATCGAGCAGACAATCACGACGTTGTCGGCGATGTCACGCATCACCTCCATTTCGTATTCTTTCCACCCGATGATCGATTCTTCCAGCAGCACTTCGTTAACCGGCGACAGCGACAAACCGTTTCGGACTTTATCTTCAAATTCGTCGCGGTTGTAGGCGATGCCGCCACCCGATCCGCCCAACGTGTAACTGGGACGAATCACGATCGGCAGCCCGATTTCCCTCACGGCGGCTCGTGCTTCGTCGATATCGTGGACGACGGTGCTCTTGGGGACATTCAGCCCAATCTTAACCATCGCCTGCTTGAAGGCTTCCCGTTCTTCGGCTTTGGCAATGACTTTTTCGTTGGCTCCAATCAGCTCGCAACCAAGCTGTTGTAGAATCCCACGTCGAGCCAAATCCATCGCCGTGTTCAGGCCCGTCTGTCCGCCCAGCGTCGGCAACAAAGCGTCGGGCCGTTCTTCTTCGATGATTTTTTGGACATATTGCCAAGTGATCGGCTCGATGTACGTTCGATCCGCCATATCCGGGTCGGTCATGATGGTCGCCGGGTTCGAGTTGACCAGCACGACCTCGTAGCCTTCCTCACGCAGTGCCTTGCAGGCTTGAGCGCCGGAATAGTCGAACTCGCACGCCTGACCGATTACGATGGGGCCCGAGCCGATAATTAGAATCTTTTTGATGTCGTCGCGGCGCGGCACGGTTTTGCTATTCCGCTAGTTGGATCAGATAGGAGTGTGCAAAGTTCTCAAACGTTAGCAAGCTGGCAGGCAGTTTCAAGGATTGGTCGCGGGTTTGTCGCTAACGATCTCTCGCACCAAACTCAAACGAGCCGAACCGCCCACGGCTTTGGCTGATTGCGGAATGTAATGAGACAACGTACGCCGGATGGGATCACGAAATTTGTCGCCCTTTTGCAGAATCACACGATATTCGCGGCTCTCGCCAAACCAACGCGGACCCGTCAATTCGGCGGGAATCCAGTATCCGTCGCGGTTCGCGTCTTCCAAATAGAATTCCGCGTACGCATGCTGGCCAATCCACACCGTGCGGGCCGGAATCTTTGACACGCGGCACAAGCTGATGAACAAGGCTGACAGGTCTTCGCAGTCTCCGACTTTTCGTTTCAGAGTTGCCGCGGCCCCGCGATATTTACCTTCTTGAAACTTGACGTTTTCGCGAACCCAGTCGTAGAACGAGCGTGCCGTTTCCCAATCGTTGTCGGGTTTTACCAACGTTGCCGCCAATTCGTTGATGCGGACATTCTTCACTTCGACACCAGGTGCTTCCGTCAGAAAGCTTCGCAGAGTGCGAGACGGCTTTGCCGGTACTCGCAACTCGTCGTGCGGGACCGTAAGACGTATGTGATATCGAGTGATCTCGTAGATTCGCTCGACGACTGCCGACTCGCCAGCGGGAATCGTCGGCACGGTGAATTCCATCATCGCGCCGCGTCCGCCGAGTTTTCGATCTTTGGTCCTCGAACCGCGCGGTTTCGTCTCGCTGATCAGCTTGACCTTCTGCTCGCGCCAATCGAATGGAATCGGCCCGGTCGCCTTCACACCGCGAATTCGTGAACGGTCGGCTTGCACACGAATCGACATCTTGAAACGGTAGGTCCGCGGATTCGACAGTTCAAAACCGGGGACGGATGGGATACCGTCCTTCTCGTTCTTCTCGTCGCCATGCAACGCCTGCGCGACGAGGATTGATGTCAGGAATAGGATGTGACTATACGGTTGCATATTCTCCGTCGCCAAAGTCGCGTCAGTTTGTCAATCTCCAGTCACACTCTAAGATAATGCGGGTCGCCAATTCAAACACGTTCTCGCCAAACCGAGCCAACTCTGATGATCCAGATCGACCACTCATTAACGCCCACCGATCTTACCGAAGGTCTCGATCGCATGTGGCGGTTATCGGCGAAAAAGATTCTGTCAATCGAGGAATCCGCGAAGGCCGGCAGCCACGCGCCGGTGTTTACCGTGAACGGTAAGTATCAGTCACGGGGTTGGACCGAATGGACGCAGGGATTCCAATTCGGCTCGGCCATTCTGCAGTTCGACGCGACCGGCGACGATCAGTTCCTCGAAATCGGCCGACGCAACACAATCGAGAAAATGGCGTCGCACGTCACGCACATCGGCGTCCACGATCACGGCTTCAACAACATCAGCACTTACGGAAACCTGCGGCGGTTGATGCTGGAGGGCCGCATTCGGCACGACCAACGTGAACTCGATTTATACGAACTGGCGTTGAAATCATCCGGAGCCGTCCAAGCCGCGCGGTGGAGCACCACGATCGACGGCGACGGTTACATCTATTCTTTCAACGGGCCGCACTCGTTGTTCTGCGACACGATCCGTTCACTGCGGTCTCTGGCAATCGCCCACATACTGGGACATCAGTTGATGGCTGAGAATGACGAGCCAATCTGCTTGCTCGGCCGGCTGGTGCAACATGCCCGCGGCACGGCTCGATACAACGTCTATTATGGCGAGGGTCGCGACACGTACGACATCCGTGGCCGGGTGGCTCACGAGAGCATCTTCAACCGCAATGACGGACGCTATCGTTGTCCCAACAGCCAACAAGGGTTTTCACCGTTCACGACCTGGACGCGTGGACTAGCCTGGGTCGTCGTCGGATTTCCCGAATTATTGGAATTCATCGCCACGCTTGACGACGGCGAGTTGGCGACCATCGGCGGCCGGGACGAGGTCGAATCGATGATGCTGACGGCTGCGATCGCTACTTGTGATTTCTATATCGACCAAACACCGACAAACGGTATCCCGTACTGGGACACGGGGGCTCCCGGCTTGGCCAACATCGCCGACCATCAGAACCGTCCAGCCGATCCGTTCAACAATCACGAACCGGTCGACAGTTCCGCCGCCGCGATCTCCGCCCAGGGATTATTGCGACTGGGCCGATACCTGCAATCAAACGGCGACTCCGACAACGGCGATCGTTATTGGCAAGCGGGGTTGACACTGATGAAGACGCTGTTGGACGAACCCTACATCAGCAACAGCGATCAACATCAAGGATTGTTACTCCACACGATCTACCATCGCCCACGCGGTTGGGACCACATCCCCGACGGTTGTAAGATCCCTAACGGAGAATCCTGCATGTGGGGTGATTATCATCTACGTGAAGCGGCGTTGTATATGCAGCGAATCCAACGCGAAG
>CAUZVF010000790.1:0-3788 GCA_963582955.1 Planctomycetota bacterium | reverse complement strand
TGGAGTCTGCACCCGAGTGGATCACACGATCCGTATAAATCTTCAATCGACTGCTGTTTCCGGCGAAGTCAAGCGGAAATGATGTGTTTCGTGCGAGTTTGGATGCGAATGCCCACACGATCCTTACAACAGAAAAAACAAGAATTATCGGCAAGGTCGACCTCATTCCCGCCCGAGGAGGTCATGACTCTAGGCGCCGCGAGCCGAGCAGCCCGGTGCAAGTAAGTCCGGCGAGCCGAGCCGGACCATCAGCATGATCTTGCACAACTTCCACTCTTCAACCGCATCATCAGGTCCCGCGCGGCTCGCGGGAAGGCCGCATAGTCAGCTTATTTTGAGCCTTGCAAACCGGCCCAAGTAAGACATTCGAATCAGCGAAGATTAGCGTTCTTCCAAAGGATACATGCCCCTTTCGCAACGTGGCTGAAAACGCAAACGACAAACGCGGAAACTGAATTCAGAGAGCGTTCGTCCTTAACGTCTCGTCGTCATCAAGCTCACGGCCTATGTGTCCCACAGTCCGGCACGCTCCAGTGGAATTCCTTGGCCAGTTTTCGCGCAATTCCAGCGGATATGTGGGTTAACCGAGACGTGTTGCTTGCATGAATCTGAATTGTGATCAGCGTGCCTAACACGTTGAATGTCTTGTCATGAATACTGAATGCTGACATTCCTCGGCGGTCGAATTCGACGAAATCGTAAACGGAATCAAAGCTGCGGATAGCCCCAATTATTGTGGATCCATCTCCGTCAGACATTTCTTGGAGAGTCAGCCATGATCAATTCACTCCACTTACCGCCCGACAGTCTGGCCCGCATTCGAATGCTGCAGGAGGCAATTTTGCAGGAACGGAATGACGGGCCAACAAATCCAACGTCTGATGACGAAACTGATGCTGATTAATTGACGTCCGATCCCCAAGGTTGCGTGACTTTCGATGAGTTGAGAAAACGGATACTCGGTGACGAGTATCCGTTTTGGTATTTTCAGTTCCCGCGACTGGCATCGAAACCGTCGGGATTGCGAGAAGGATCGTCACGATCCGTTATTTTCGAGAGCGACCGCCAGATTGTTAGTGAATTCCCTCCATGGAACTGGGCATCACTTCAGTTTTGATCCTAGGGTTTCGGTAGGCACAAACGGGGCATCATTGACAGAGTGAATCGCGAGCTATTGCGCTCGTTCCCGTTCAAACACCGATGATCTCGAACGTGCCAGTCCTACCTTACGATTCCCTCCACCACTCCCTCCGAAATGCTCGCAGGCTAAATTTGCGGGTCCAGTCCGATCGGGCCAGGTGGCGACCCTCTTGATGGGGTAACCACGACAAAGGCAAACCCATCGCGAGATGGGGACGCAAAGCCATGGGTCTCAGCGTGAGATTGCCAGGCTTCCGAATGGTTCCAGTCTTGTGCAATGCAAGACGCGCTAGAATGAGGGTACTTCCATGATACGCACCACGATTAGTAATCCAAATTTGTTTCCACGTCTCTTTATTGCCAGCGCTGCTTTTGCTGTTAGCCTGATTGCAGCGAACGCGACAGCAAATGCTCAGGATTCGGCAAACTCTACGGACGGCTCGCCGCACGTCGCCCGCGTCGAGGAAGATTGGGAATTGATGATCGGCGTGCCGGATGTCAACATCGCCGGCCCGCAGATCCTGAATGTCATTTCTCCCGTTGGCAACATCGACCACACACACGTTGTATTCGAGTTGAATCACCAGAGCCTTCCCGACTTTGATCTGGGTGGCATGCAGTTGCAACACTGGGAAGGTGAAAAGGATATCCACTTCTTCAACTCACGCAGTTTCGGCGCATTGCAGATCGTCGACGAGACCATCAAATACACGATGTCAATGCAGTTGAACGACGGCGTGCTGACGTTTCAGGTACTCAACGGTAAATCGGAAACGTGGGGAGCGTTCGGCGGCGAGAAGACACTGCGATTCTCGACCAAATGTGCGCTGCACCACCTGGATTCGTATTCCCCGGACGTGTCGCTGAAGTACTCTCGCGTTGGTTTCGCCGCGAATCGTGTGCGAAAGCTCGAACTCAAGCAAGTGCGACTGTACGACGCCGATGGAAAGCTGATCCGTACGATCAAGGACGTCCGCACGCTTCATGGCGACTCGGCGGACGACTCGACGAATTGATCGTCGTTGAAATTTCCCGCACGCGGCCACGTGTCGGAAGGTGCATGAATCGTACGTTTCCGCATTGCTTTCACCGACTGAGGAGATCAATCCATGAAATCCGCATCCACACGACGACCACAACCAACGGTTGGTTATTCTGAGCCCCGAATGCGCCGATCGGCGCCGAAAGTCCGACTAACCGTTCCGAACAATCACGCTGTGCGTGCGCAGAATAAATGTCTCGACAACCGCAACCGCCGCGGAAACATTTTGGTGCTGGCGGCGGCCTTGATTGTCGGCGTGTTCGCCTTCGCAGCCTTCACGCTCGACCTGGGCTTTGCTGCTGTGACAAAATCTCAAATGGCAACGGCCGACGACGCGTCGGCTCTAGCCGCCTGTCTGGAATTGTATGACGGTTTGGGAATCAATCCCGAGAAATCCGCATCCGAAGTCGAAACCGCCG
This sequence comes from Planctomycetota bacterium, assembly GCA_963582955.1. GTDB lineage: Bacteria > Planctomycetota > Planctomycetia > Planctomycetales > Planctomycetaceae > CAUZVF01. The sequence goes on along the minus strand of CAUZVF010000790.1, from coordinate 1,187 downwards.
CCGATCAGGCCGCCGTGGACATCGCCGCTCTGCACAAATCGGGCAACCTCAATTCGGCCTACGTCAATGCCTCACGTGATGTCCGTTTGGGTCAACGTGAATGGGACGCGAATGCCAACGCATGGGTCGACCAATGGGGCGTCTCGCCGTACAACATGGTCGAGGTGACATTGCACCGCGACCAGGGAAGCGGCAATGGTGGCGACCAGTCGCTGCCGTTGTTTTTCGGCCCGGTCATCGGTCACGAAGACATCAAATTACAAACCGTTGCCGCCGCGGCCGTCCTGGCTGCCACGGGATTCAAGATCGAACCAGGCAGTCCCGCGACAGCGCAGGTGCTGCCGATCGTCTATGACCTGCCGTCTTGGCAAGCTCTTTTGAACGGCACGGGCGCCGATAATTACTCGTACGATCCGGACACCGGACAAGTGACGCCAGGTTCCGACGGCATTCTGGAAGCCGATATTTATCCTGAAGCCGCGCCCGGTGGTAATGGGAATGGAAACGGAAACAACCAATGGACGCCGGGCAACCGAGGTACCGTCGATTTCGGTAATCCCAACAACAGCACGGCCGACTTGGCCCGGCAGATTCTCAACGGCTTGAACGATGACGATCTCTCGTATTTCAATGGGGAAATCTCGTTCGAAAACGGTTCGCTCGACGTCAACGGAGATCCCGGCATCAGCGCCGGCATCAAGGACGAACTCGCAGCCATCATCGGCCAACCCCGAGCAATCGCATTGTTCACTCAGGTGACCGGACAGGGCAATAACACAACGTACACGCTGGTGCAATTCGTCGGCATTCGCATCGTTGACGTCAAACTGACCGGCGGCAACAAGTACGTTTACGTACAACCAGCGACACTGATTGACTCGACGGCGGTGCCCGGCGGCAACGTGACCGTTGAAGAGGCAACGATCTTCGCGACCGCGAAATTAATCAAATAGACAGAACGAGACACTCACTTCAGAGTGTGCATCAATGTGAAAAAGGCCCCTGACTTGTTGTTAGGGGCCTTTTTTTAATTCGAGTCTGCATTGCTCCGCGTTACCACAAAACAACACAACGACACTGGCCTTTCGTGCGTCGCGGCTCTTGCAATCGCCAAAAGACGTTGAAAACTCACTATCCCGAATTATTCGTAACCCGAAGCGTAAGCGAGGAATTCAACATGTTTCCTC
>CAUZVF010000789.1:0-3791 GCA_963582955.1 Planctomycetota bacterium | reverse complement strand
GTACCAGACGCGGCGGCAAAAGAAGAGCGCCACAATCTTCGACACTCCTCATGCCAGTTCCGCCCGAAAATCACAGACCACAGAGACTTTCGGGACACCCACTAGCTCGCCAATTCCTTTCGAGCCCTTTCGATGGCCTGTTTGGCTTGCGTACGAGACATCGTTGATTCCTATGAGGTTTTCTGGCGAAATAACGACCAAGTTCACCGGGCACGCGGTCCAATGGGTTTAAACGTTGAACAACCGAAAAGCGTAAACGAAGGTGAAGACGCTGAAAAGCCGAAAGACGAGCGTGCTCCGGGCGAGTAGAGCAGTCCCTTTCGTCATTAGGCTAATGTTTGTGTTCCCTGTTGGCCACCCGTTTCCTTTGGTGGTGTCACAATATCTCAGCCATCGGCGATTGGGAACTGCCCCCTCTCAGAACCGGACGTGCGCCGTTAACGCATCCGGCTCCCCACCATCGCTTGTCCGCACGCGGACCACAGGCTCGCAGACAGACGGCGGACACCTCCGAACGGCTGGGCGGCCGCCGGAGTCTCCCGCTCGAATCTCTGCCGAGGAGTTCCCTCGTCCCCGCGAAGATGTGATCCGGTCGGTTTCGCACCGAACGTCCGCCACTGAGTGCGGTCGGTGTTGGGTCGGGATCACGCGATGGCTTGGCCGCCTTCCCTGCACCCGCATTACCGGGCTTCGATCCACGCAATTGGTCTTTGCGATTCAACGGTACTATGCAGCCATCCGATTCCCTGAGCGTCATTTGCCTCCCTTGCTTATTCCGCTTGTCGGGCATACTCGGGCGGTCATGATTGGATTTCATGGTTCCCCCAAGAACTTCAGGGCCTCACTGGTTGCCTTGATGACGGCTGCTCGGTCGGTACGACTTAGCAGACGGTGTTTAGCGCGAATGGGCGATCGACTCCGGGTCTCTTCGCGCGGCTTGCCAATAACGCGGCACGAAGTATTGCCTTCAGGCATGCACAAACCTTGGGCAGAATCCAACAGGTACAAAATTTCGGAGCTCATGCCGTTCACAGCCGCGTGGCCACACACGGTCCGTTCATCCTCACTACCTTTCTGTGTACGCTTCAAGATACGACTTCGAAAACAATTCCTGATACGCATCCTGAAACACGCGATACTGGGCCTCCGGCCAAGAGTTACCCAGGCGGCATCCTCCCCCGCTAGTCATCAAACCATTGTCAGTCCGCACGTGCATCGCTTTGTTATGTTCCGTACACGCATCGCGTCTAACGTCGGCGGCAGACTCCGGTCATTTGCTGGTTGGCGCTTCGTCGTCTGCGACGCGCTTGAATGTGATCACGATCTGGCCGCCATCCTTGCCGATGCCAAACTTCTTCGGCCGCTCTTTGCCGGGCGGGGCCAGACAGACTGTCAGTTGATTGCCCCTGAACTCGTAGATGCCGACGGTCGTGGCCTCGCGCCAACTGTGCAGTACCCAGTTCAACGCGTCAAGGCGCTCACGTCGATCTTCAGTTGACGATTCGAAATAGTTTTGAATCTGCGCCGTCTCTTCCTCGCTTGGCTCGCGGCGCAAGACGGTTTGAAAAATGAACCTAACTGCGTCGTCTTCGGACAACGCTGAATCGACAAGCCAATCGATGTCCACTTGATTGACTGTACCGACATCGATGTGGCGACGGCGTTCATCAGGTTCGATGCTGACCGTTTGAATATCGCGCCCAACTGGCGACGGAAAATGCAAAGCTCACCCACCCGGAGCGGCAAACGCCATACCCTGAAATTTCATCCTATCGCCAACGGACAGCAGCCTCTGTCCTTGCTTTAGCGGCTGCTTGAGCTGAACTGCGACCACCTCCCAATTGCCGGCGAAGGCCTTTTGGTCGGGACTTTTCGTTCGTGCAGGCACGGCCTCAGAGTCCTCTCGCTGAGCACGATCTTCCGCAGCGACATCCGGTGCCTTGGCGTCACCTTGTGCCCTAGTCGCTGCTGCCGCCAGCAGCAAGAGAGCCATAAACGAAGGAAACGAGTTTGAAAAACCGGAAAACGAGCCAACTCCGGTTCAACGATTTGTTACGCCGTGCCGACAACCTCTTTCGATGCTCAGGGCGCCGAGCGCTTTAGGTACAGCGTGTCGAAGAAAGAGTACGCGGGGTCGCCGGGTATGAGCGAGAGGAGTCCGGTTGCGTCCACGGTGTGGAAGCTAGTCACCGCAGAGACAAGTTCCCAACCCTCCGAGCCCGCACGCCCAAGGTATTCCCAAACCTTCGGGCAAGATTCAAAGGACTCATCGGGCCGCTCTTTGTCCAATGGGCGGTCCCCTTGCCACGTGCCGTTCACGAACGTCACACGGGCGTCTGACACATGGCAGACTCGGTACGCGAAGCTGTTTGACATGTTGTATCCTCCGCGGCCTAACGTTTGAGTTCACCGGGTTGGCGGACCAACGGAGTGAACGTTGAAAAACCAAAAACCGTGAACGAAGGAAACGAGTTTGAAAAACCGGAAAGCGAGCCAGCTCCGGTGCAACGGATTGGTACGCCCGGCATGGGCGTGAGTTTATGGGGTGTAAGTCCCCTGTGCGAGTTTGGGAGTCTAAGGAGGCGAATATACCAAATGGTGTATCTCCGATCGAGTAAGCACGAGGCGAAGGCAACTGCGCGAGGGCGACCGAGCGTGGGAAGGAAGCCGGAGCCAAGACCTGCGAGGCTACGAACAGAAACGTCATACGAAGCCGGTTCGACGAGGCGAGTGAGCCAATCATCACAAAGCTGTTCCCATTCCGTCGTTCAGGTAAATGACGAGCTTGTGCAGGGACAACTCACGTTCTTATCCGGGGAGGTCTGCATAGATGGCATGCGTGTCATCGTCGCTCCGTCGATTAGGGCTTGCCCGAAAGTTCGGAACGTGGCGGCGGAAGCTGCTGCGGGCGGTGCAGAAGTCAGCCGAGGTCATAGTACTGTGCCTCACACGCCACTGAGGTCGGGAAGGACCGAACGATGAAGTCTAGGGAAGAGCCATCGGCCGATTCGACACGAGGGAGCCCCTCTCCTTCTGGAGAGCCCACAAGCTCGTTATCCCGACCGGGACGAACCGTGTCGGCGTCGGTCGAGCAGCCAGCCCTGAGTTTGTTTCCAGAGACTTTGATGGAGGCGGTTGTCGCCCAAGCCAACATGGAACTTGCTTGGAAACGCGTCCGCGCGAACCGTGGAGCCCCCGGCCCCGACGGGATCACGTTGGCCGAATTTCCGAAGTGGCTGGCTCCGCAGTGGCCGACGGTCCGGCAACAGCTTCTCGATGGGACGTATCGGCCCGAACCGGTGCGTCGCGTGACCATCGACAAACCGGATGGCGGCAAGCGGCAGCTCGGCATTCCAAACGTGCTGGACCGTTTGATCCAACAAGCCATCCTGCAAGTCCTGATGCCGGTGTTCGATCCGGGTTTCTCGGAATCGAGCTACGGTTTTCGACCAAAACGTTCTGCTCACGGAGCCGCCAAGCAAGTTCAACAAACGATTCGCAAAGGCAACCGCTTCGTCGTGGACATGGACCTGTCGAAGTTCTTCGACCGGCGACCAACGCTACGCGTCGGTGCCCGACACGACGTCTTGATGAGTCGCGTCCGCCGCAAGGTGAGCGACAAGCGGCTGTTGAAGTTGATCGGGCATTACTTGCGAGCGGGCGTGATGGTCGAAGGTGTCTTGCAATCCAGTCTCGAAGGGACGCCGCAGGGCGGACCGCTGTCTCCGCTGCTGGCCAACATCCTACTGGATGATTTGGACAAGCAGCTGGAGCATCGCGGGTTGCCGTTC
>CAUZVF010000788.1:0-3797 GCA_963582955.1 Planctomycetota bacterium | reverse complement strand
CAGCATCCCGACAAATTCGAGCGAGGTGGGATCGATCCAGTGCAAGTCCTCAACAATGAACAACAGCGGTTGCTCGTACGAATACTCACGCAACAAGTCGAGCATCGCCTGCAGCGTCAATTCCATGATTCGTTGTGGAGTGACGTCCGGCGGCGCGTACTGGCCGTCAAGTGGAATCGACAACAACGCGGCAAACAACGGCACGACATCGGGAGCATCCAGGTTGTACGTCGCCAGATGATCGACCAACATGTCGAGCTTTTCGGCCGCTGGCATCTCGGTGGTGAGTCCAAGTTGCCGCTGCAAAAAATCGATCGCGGAATACAGACCACTGTTGCGGTGATAGGGCGAGCAACGCCATTCGATCACCGTTTGTTGGCCAGTCTGCTGCCCGCCCGGTTGAACGTGTTCCTTGATTTCATGAACGAGTCGTGATTTTCCAAGCCCCGCATCGCCGATCAGCAACACGACCTGACCCATTGACTCGGCGGCCTGTTCCCACCGCTCGCGCATGATATTCAATTCGGTGTCACGGCCGATCAGCGGAGTCAGCTCCGCCGGTTCGAGCAATTCCAACCGGCTCTTAGCTTCGCTTTCTCCCGTAACTTCGAACAGGTCTAATGGTTTCGAGCTACCACGAATGGTTTGCGTGCCGATCTTCTCGCATACGAAGAAGCCGGCCGTCACTTGATTCGTTGATCCGGTGATGACGATCGCGTTTTCATTCACCGAGTCGACCATCCGAGTCGCCACGTTACGCGGCTCGCCCACAATCGATAACGAATCGCGGACGCTGACATCGCCTTTGTCCTCGGCAACGGCCAATCCCGTGTGAATACCGAGACGGAATGCAATCGACAGGTCGTTCTGTTTTTTCAGTTGCTTATTGAACTTGTGCAGTCCGTCGCGAATTCCCAATGCACTTCGAATGGCCCGTTGCGCCGCATCTTCAAAGGCAACAGGATAACCGAACGCGACCAGCAACCCGTCGGACGTGGCTTCGATCACGGTCCCTTCGTATTGTTTGACCGCCTCGTCACAAATCTGTTCTTCGGGATCGAGATTCTCCATGAAATCGGGCGACTCGAACAGATCGCTGCGGCAGTACATGACGGTAACCTGCCGCCGCTCGGCCGCCCGCGCGCGTCGGATCGTCGAACTGAATTCCATCGACGAGCCTTCTTGCACCGACGGCGCTTCGGGTTCCTGGATCTGAGCCGCTGACACGGAATTCGAAGCTTGCATCGCAGGGACGGTAGCATTGGGACTCGAGCCGGGAGCCGCGATTGCGCCCGTCGTCGACATTGATGATGGTTGTTGATGCCGGGCGACAGACTGCCGCAAGTCGGCCGCGAAATCTGCTGCGGTTGTGAAGCGCTTGGTGATTTGTTTGGCCATTGCCTTCAAACAAGCTTTCTCGACTTCGCCGGGGATACTGTGTAGCAGTTGTCGCGGCGGCTGCGGTTCGTCCTCGATGATCTGATTCAACAGATCACTCAGCTTTGGCGAGCGGAACGGCAACCGGCCACATAACATCCGATAAAAGACAACACCCAACGCGTAAATGTCGGTTCGGCCATCGATGCGATGCCCACGCCCTTTGGCTTGTTCGGGAGCCATGTAATTCGGCGTCCCCATGATTTGGCCGCGATCACCGGCTGACACCGCGTCTTCGCTGACGGCAAGCCCGAAATCCACCAACACCGGACGCAAACCTTCAGCTCGGTCGACCATCAGGATATTGTCAGGTTTGATGTCGCGATGAACGGTGCTCATCGAATGTGCATGAGCCAACGCGTCGGCAACGTTTGCGACAATCAACGACGACTCGATCCAGTTCGGTTTGTTCTGTTTCAGCCATTGATTCAAGTTCAACCCGTCCAGGAAATCCGAAACGATATGGCACAATCCATCGTCGGCACTGACATCGAAGACCGTGACAATGCCCGGATGAGTCAGTTTGGCTAACTGCCGGGCTTCCGCGAAGAACTTCTTTTCAAAATCGGAATCGGTATCCTCGAGCAGGGGCACCTTGATTGCGACTTCGCGGTCGAGCTGTTGATCCAATCCACGATAAACAGCACCGAACGCCCCTTTGCCGAGGATGCCGTGGATTTCATACCGTCCAACCGATTTCGGCATCCCGCGTTCACGAGTTGCCGACGGACCTTCTTTCGATTCGATGCTCGAATCTGCCAACGAATCAAAATTGACCGTTTCTTCAAACTCGTTCTGAGAAAACTGGCCGTTCAGCGCGTTGTCAATCTGTGGGTCGTTGGACGGATCGCTCATTGAGAATTGCCTAAGCCCCAGGCGACAATCGATTAAATCCAATAGCAACGGCAACTGCCGGATTGAGAGCTGGATTCCGACTCGAAATATAATAACAAAACACGACGTGAGAAGAGAGCATGTTCCGTGAGAAGCGTTGTTTGTACGTGGCAGAATTCCACGGCGATCAATTCGAATCAGAGCATGACAGGCTAGCGGGAAGCGTTAGCTTCCTGGCTGTGTCCATTCGACTCCCAATTCTCGGTTCGATTGCGTCGTACGTCTTGGGATGCGTGGAATTCGATCTGAAAGCCGCCCGTCATGGCCAGGAACCTAACGGTTCCCGCCAGCCGAGTTCATGTTCGATTGCATATCGGCAACTGCATTCAGCGAGATATTTGCCGCTCGCTGCAACCGGGGTCGAGACAACTCCCCGTTCATCAAGCAGCTCTCAACGGGAATACCGGCCTATGACGGTTGTAGCAATCGGTAAGCCACGTGATCCGGATTTAGCCGACACGAAGGTCAAAAAAGCACTCAACCAGTCACAGGAAATCCGGCGGTAAGCCGTGCGTCCTAAAAATCGGACGTAGAGTTCAATGGAGCGTTTCCCTCCCAGACCAACCGGATCGTTGCCGCATGCAACCATTTTATTGCTTGAATTATGGAGGTTGTTTCCTCCGTAAGCCCGCGTGAGTACCCCGACAATGTTCGCTCATAAACTCCAAGCCTTGTTATGGAAATGGCTGGATCTCGTTCGAGGCCGTCGTACGCGCCGTCGACGATCCATAGCATACCACCGTGCTGCTCCCGCATTGACCCGTCGAGTTCAACCGGCGGGAGAGCCAACCGTCTCGTCGCCGACCGAGCATCTCGAAGGACGTCAAATGCTGACGACCTTTGTGGTCACGTCGGTCCTGGACACAATCGCGCCTGATGGAGAAACGACACTGCGCGAGGCAATTATTGCCGCCAACGGGAACGCAGGCCTGGATAACATCGACTTCAACATCGGCGGGGGCGGCGTTCAGACGATACAACCCACGTCAGCACTGCCAACGATCACCGATTCGGTCATCATCGACGGAACAACTCAGCCGGGCTTTGGCGGCACTCCGATTATCGAGCTCGACGGAAACCTGGCTGGGAATGTCAACGGTTTGAACATTACGAGCGGCAACGGTTCGACGATCCGAGGCTTGGTGATTAACGACTTTAACCGCAACGCACTGCTAATCACCGGCGGCGACAACCACACAATCGAAGACAACTTCCTGGGCACTAATGTCGCGGGAACGGCCACCGAAGGAAACGGAATCGACGGCATCGACATTCGAACCGACAACAACTTGATCCAAAACAATGTCATTTCGGGCAATGCGGACGACGGAATTGAACTCGATACGGCGACGAACACACAAGTCTTCGGAAACTTCATCGGCACCGATCTGACCGGCACGATCGACCTCGGCAATCTGAGTGACGGCATTCTCGCCAATCGTTCCTCCGGAAACCAAATTGGGGGC
>CAUZVF010000787.1:0-3800 GCA_963582955.1 Planctomycetota bacterium | reverse complement strand
TGTTGAGCAAATGGGTCTTCAAGATCGATCGGGTTGAAATAACCGCTGCAGATCCGCCGCGGCTCGATCGACAACCATCGTTGATGCCCCTGATCTTTGTCTTCTTCCAGAACAAAATCGCCGTTGTCGCGCGTATAAAAATTCCTCATGCTTGGGTATGTTTTCTGAACGCGTTCGAAAAAGCCAAGAATCGTTTCGCGACCGGCCGGTAACTGCATTTCGGTGTTCAGGTTTAGGTTGCAATAGAAATCGTCTGCGAACGAGCCATACGGGTTCATGGATGTTCCCTTACAAAAAACAACAGCGTGCGGGATTCGAAACTCCGCCCAACAATCAGGCCTCTTCGATTCCCCCACGCAAATTTTCAGACCGCGTCGTTGCCAGAACGGCAAATATATGGCACGGCCAAGTTGACGTGTCCGGTTCAAGTTGCCGATTCGCGTTTTTTTCGCGGCCCCGGCCCCGAACGGACAAGACAAAATGGCCCCACCATATTAGCGACACAATCAGGAACTGTGCCAGCGAAGTCCATTGTATAGCCCCGCGGAACCTGGGTCAAAGAGGAACCAGAGTGATGAAATCGAATCCAATGCACAATGTTCGATGCGTTCCACTGAAGCCGCCAAGAGTCGCGATTTTCCTCACGGATATGGGTTGGTTCGGGCTATGGGGCCGCCAACAAATCGTTTTGGGACTTACTATCGGACACGCGCGCGAGGAAAATGTTCGAGACATCGTTTTAAGCCGCCTTAACATTCAAGCCGCCGTGGATTCGTTCGAGGACGTTGATTGGAACCCCAAACTTCGCAGCCGATTACAACGGTTTTCGTCGGGTTGCGAAGTCGAGTTTTCCGACATCGAAATTCAATTGCCCTGCATGACGGCATTCCAGAAGCGCGTGGTTCGCGCGACGCGGCGAGTCGCTTACGGCTACACGATCAGCTACGGACAACTTGCGGCCAAGGCCGGATCACCGCGGGCGGCTCGCGCTGTCGGCAACGTGATGGCGACAAATCGTTTCCCGGTGATCATCCCATGCCACCGGGTTGTCGCGTCGGGCGGCCGGTTGGGAGGTTTCTCAGCACCGCAAGGTACCGACTTGAAACAACGGATGCTGGACATGGAATCAGAAAATTGCGTCACGCAATGATGCAGAAAAACGTCACGGCGATTTAACACATTGCAACCGTAAAGTTGTGACAATTCTGAAATTCGCTTCCAGCCGCAAAATTCGCTTTGTTACGTCCTTTCGCACGGTCTCCATTCCTGGATAGAATCAGATTAACGCCCGGTCTCAATTCGACACGTTGCCGAGTTGCTAGGAAAGACCGGCTAGCGGCAGTATTCGTTTTCGCATGATTCCCAAACCGCCGAACTGATCCGCATGAGCCTCCAATCAACCCGGCCCGATGCCCGAGAATTGATGTTCCATTTGTTTGGACGCTCGATCCATCCGGAACTGTTCGACATCTACGCGGAAACGGAGATCAATCAAGACAATTATTCCGCGATATTGCGCATTTGTGACTCTGGGCACATGATTTCGTTCAACGGAAACGGCCAGACAATTACTGAACTGACGGCGGCACGCAAACATCCGCTGCCGCAAAAAAAACGGTTCCTGGAAAAAAAACTACGTGGCTGCCGTGACGAATCGATTCGCATGGACAATGGCGTGTCGTACCAGGTCAGTTATCAATTGGAACAACTCGACCCGCAAGTTTTCCTGAATATCCACGAAGAGTTCTTGGCCGATTGCGAGCGGGCCGACGTCGCGCACCGGTTTCCGGGCGGTAATCGTTTGGCGCCATGCCCGATTAGCCTGATTCGGACCGACCTGTGGCCGACCAGCATGCTGATCCACGCGTTTCACACATTTCCAGAGGATTGCGTCGTCGTGAAAACGCAATCGCTGATCGAGTTGTAAGTCGGTGTCCGGTTCGTCCAATACGCCGGACACGTAAATTGAGTTGACTCAGGATTTCCGCAAGGGGGGGAGAACAATGATGTCTCGTCGATCTGTTTTTTCAATCACCGGCGCCATCGCGATGGCGGCAGCCGTTGTCGTTGGACCGATGGCTGAAGATTCGTCAGCTCAAGGAATTTCAATTTCAATCGGATCGAGACGCTCATATTCCGGATTCCGGCATTACTCGTATCCTTACCGCTCGTATTCGACGGGATATGGTTTTCGTTCGTATCGGCCCGGCCGGTCGATCTATTACACGCGACCTGGCCACTCGTTCTATTATTCGCGCTCTGGATACTCGGCATACCCCGTGCGGTCGTATTCCTATTCTTACGGACCGGGTTTCTACGGCGGCTACAGCTATCGACCCGTCTATTCGAGCTACTACGGTCCCGGCGGCTACCCCTCCTATAGCGCCGTTCCCTACGGCTATTCGACCTACAGCGGAATCGGCGTTTCAATTTCGCCCTTCTGTGTTTGGTAAGCCAATTCGCGCGAACCCAAAATCTAGCAACAGAAGCAACGAGGTAAGCCATTGGTCAGTGATTGCTGGCTGTGTGGGAGTTGCACGCCGGTTTTTCAGCACGCGAATCGTGGCATCCGCTCCGAATTCTGGTTACGATGTCGGCCTGTGATGCTTTCGCTCGTTCCCATTTCGCTTGATGGCAACAACAAGCGAACCGCCAGTTACACACCCAAGGATATCATCATGCGCGTCCGACTCTTTTCATGTATCGCCGCGGTTGTCGCAGTCACGGCAATGAGTACATCCGCCGTCGCCCAGACGTCGTGCGTTTGCCAATCAGAATTCCAACAGATCTTCAACGGCGTTGATCTTTCCGGCTGGCATGGAATGCCGCACTTCGATCCGCGCAAGCTCGCCGCGATGAGTGAAGAAGACCGTGCGAAACAGATCGCAACTTGGACGGAAGACGCCAAGAAACACTGGAGCGTCGAAAACGGAGAACTCGTCAACGACGGGCATGGTGCCTACATGACGACCGATCGCGAATACGGCGATATGGAATTCTATATCGAGTACAAGACCGTTGCCAAAGCCGACAGCGGCATCTATCTGCGGTCGACTCCGCAAGTGCAGATTTGGGATTTCACCAAGGAAGGCGGAAAATGGAAGATCGGTGCCGACAAGGGTTCTGGCGGCTTGTGGAACAACAGTAAAGGTGCCCCAGGCAAAGATCCCCTGGTTCTTGCTGATTACGATTTTGGTCAATGGAACCGGTTCCGCATCGTTCAAGTCGGCGACCGAACCAGCGTGTGGCTGAATTGCCAATTGGTTGTCGACCGGGCTCCGATGCACAATTACTGGGACCGCAAACGACCGCTGCGGACGAAAGGACCCATCCAACTGCAAACTCATGGCGGAGAAATCCGCTGGCGAAACATCTGGGTCCGCGAGATCGGCACGCAGGAAGCCAACATGCGGTTGGCTTGCCAAGACAGCGATGGCTTCGAGTGGAAATTCAACGGCTATGATTTCACCGGATGGTCCGGACCGATTGAAAACTACCAAATCCAAGACGGAGCCATCGTGTGCAAACCCGGCAAGGGCGGCACGATCTTCACCGACGAAGAATACTCGGACTTCGTCGCCCGTTTTGAATTCAAACTCCCGCCCGGCGGCAACAACGGTTTGGCAATCCGATATCCGGGTACGGGCGACACGGCTTACGTCGGCATGTGCGAGTTACAAGTTCTCGATACCGAGCATCCGAAGTATGCAAAGCTCGACCCGCGTCAAACTCACGGATCGGCGTACGGCATGGCGCCGGCTCATCGAGGATTCCATCGGCCGACCGGCGAGTGGAACTTT
>CAUZVF010000786.1:0-3808 GCA_963582955.1 Planctomycetota bacterium | reverse complement strand
ATGACTAATCCTGACTGCGTTGCCAGATAAACACGGTCCGTCCGGTCGTTGGCGAAACGAAAACTGAAGTCACGCAGCGGCAACGCGCCGATGATGTGGCCGTCGTTGCGTGCCAGGATAACGACATTGCCAACTGTGTCGCTTACAAACAACCGAGTGCGGGTCGCTCCGACAAAATCCTGGATTCCAGGACGCCACCACTGTTCGGCGCCGTTTTCGAGCGACAGACTGAAAATTCCGCCCCGATGCGGGAAAACGAACACCTGTTGCCCAATAACGCGTGGTGACCGGCGCACGGGAGCTCCCGAAACAAAATCCCAGCGGATTTGGCCGTTCGTTAATCCGATGCAGTACACGTTAAAATCTTCCGACGCCAACAAGATGACGCTGTCTTCACCCACCATCGCCGCCGCCATCGGAGCAGAAATTGGCTCGTCGGTTTCGAATTGCCATATCATCTTGCTTTGTGTGGTGCTGATCGAATACAGCGACTTGTCGCGGCTGGCGAAATTGACGACGAAACCATCCGAGATCGGCGGAGTCGTCACTTTCTTGGCCGTTTTGAACCGCCACACCAAGGCATCACGCCGAAATTGGGGCAACAACCGCTCGTTATAAAGTTCTTGGAGCTTTCGAATGCTAAACGCATAAACGCTGCCGTCCAACGCACCAATATAGACATGAGTATCGTCGGTGGCCGGACTGGTCGAAGGCACTTTCGGCAACACGATTTTCCACTGGATGCCGCCGCGAAACTTCTCGATGTTATAGAGCGTGATGCCCGAGACCACCATTACGTCGTCGTTGTTGGAAACTGCGGGATACTGGGGCGAATCCCGTTGGCCGAGTTGACGCGCCCAAAGTTGCTTGCCCGTTTCATTGTCGAATGCGGTGATCGAACCCGCGGAAGACTGGATATAGACGAGATCCTCGTCGACCGTGATGTGAGTCACTTTGTCACGGGCCGGATTCATCACCGCTTGGTTCGACCAGGCAAGCTCGAGGCCATAGCGGCCCAGCATGCGTTGCGTTGGCAACATTGGACGTGTCCGCTGAGCGAATACAGGCACGACCCACGTACAACTCATGGATAGCACAATTGCGAGTGTTGTTCGTCGAAGCATTGCGTCTTCTCGTTGTTTCACTAAATGACCTGACATTCCCATTCTAGCCATGGCATTCGGGTGTAAACCAGACTTCACATCAACTCTTTACCGATTTTCACATCTCAGTGGATCAGATTCGGGTCGCAAAACGATGAATATGACAAGTCCGGTGTAACTGACCCGATATCGGCAAGGATTCCGTTGATTCCGTTTTGTCGAAACCGTTAGAATCCATGTATCTGTCGCAACAAGCGTAGAGGTAATCTAATGGACGGTTCATCACTAAAACATTGGCTGCGGTTCGGCACGCCGGTATTGGCAATTCTGCTGGTATCGGTTGCGTCCCAAATTCATGCTGACTTGATCAAATTGAAAAACGGCGGCGAGGTTCGCGGGCAAATCAAGAGCCAGACGGGCAGCAAGACGGACGGCCAAATCACAATGATCACGCTGTCGGGTGCCGAGGTCGTCGTTGACCGCAAGGACACCGAATTCGTAACGCGGCGAAAAGTCGCCATCGAAAAATATGAGACTCGTCGCAAACTAACACCCGATACGGCCGATGCCAACTGGAAGCTGGCGGAATGGTGCCGCGAAAACCGATTGCGGCGGCAACGAGTGGCTCTTCTTGAACGCGTCATTGAACTCGACCCGAATCACGAAAAGGCACACCGTGCATTGGGACACTCGTTGCGAAACGGCAAATGGATGTCTCGTGATGACGAGATGCGGGCTCAAGGATATGTCAAATACAAAGGACGCTACATCACCCCGCAAGAATTGGAATTGCTTAAAAAGTCGGCCACCGACCGCGAAGCCGAACAGAAATGGTACAAGAAGATTCGCGTTTGGCATTCTTGGCTTGCCGGACGCAGCGAAAAACGACGCAACACCGCCTTGAAGGAACTGCAATCGATCACCGACGCCCACGCCATTCGCGGGCTGGGCAAGTTTCTGGCCAGCGACAAAAACAAACAAATCCGCAAAATGTATGTCGACATCCTGATCAACATCACGGGCGACGATTCGATCGAGTCGTTGATTCTTGCGTCGTTGTCCGATCCAACTTTAAGCATACGTGAAGCGGCGCTGGCGGGAATTCCCGAGGACAAATGGGAAAAGGCCGCGACCGTCTACACGAGTTACCTTTCCAATGAATTCAATCTTGTCGTCCGGCGTGCGGCGAAAGCGTTGGGTGAAATCGGAACCAAGGACGCCGTTCCGCAACTGATCGACGCACTCGTCACGACTCACCGTTATAAAATCACCGTCCGCGGCAGCGGACAGACGCAATATAGCTTCTCGACCGATGGGCAGTTCGGCAACTTCCAGTCAGGCAGCACGCTTCCGCCCGACATCGAGCTCGGGCTGCGCACCGGCCAGTTTCCTTACGGAGTGATCGTGCTCAATCCCCGGCCGACGGCGGCCGAGAATCAACGACGTACGATCACCATTAGACGGGAACAAAAGAACCGAGAAGTCGTGGCGGCCCTTGAAAAGCTGACGGGCAAGAACCTAGGTTACAACGAGCGGACCTGGAAACTGTGGTGGGCGTCGGAAAAGAGCACGGACGGGACAATCAACTGAATCTGTTTGATACGGACATCACAACGCGATGCCTACGGCAGCACCGGCGAATTTTTCCCGTTTGGTTCAGCAACATTTGGAATCGCTGCGTGGCTCCGGTTTGACGCACCTGCCCGTTTCGCCACAGACGGCAACGAACCCAATGGAAATGGCCGCTCCCACGCAGCCTGTGTCAGAAATTGCCGCCAGCCCCGCCAGCCCTCCCCCTCCCCCTCCCCCTCCAGTCAAAGCCAAGCTGGAAGCAAAGGCACCACCCGCACCACCCGCGCCAACGCAAAGCAGCCAACCTCAGCAGACGGTCTTGATGGAGAATACATCGGTGTCGACAGTCTCAAGTGAAGAGCGGTCTCGTCAGCTCGCCAGTCTTTCCGAACAAGTCGCCAAGTGTACGCGCTGCCGGGAATTGGCCGACACTCGCACGCAAACCGTCTTTGGTGTCGGCAATCCGGAAGCTCAAATCATGTTTGTCGGCGAAGCCCCCGGTGCCGACGAGGACCGGCAAGGAGAACCCTTTGTCGGCCGTGCCGGACAGTTGATGAACAAGATCATCGAAGCCTGCCAACTGAAACGCGAAGACATTTACATCTGCAACATTCTGCGTTGCCGCCCGCCAGGTAACCGCAATCCCACTTCGGACGAAGCGGCCAATTGCCGCGAATATCTGGATGGCCAGATTTCGACAGTTGATCCCGACTACATCGTTTGCTGGGGCTCAGTGGCCGCGCAAAATCTGCTTGAAACAACTCGGCCAATTGGAAAAATGCGCGGCGATTTTTTCACCTACGGCCGCGCCAAAGTTTTGTGTACGTACCATCCCTCGTACCTGTTGCGCAATCCGTCGGCGAAGCAACAGGTTTGGGAGGACATGAAATTCCTGATGCGAGACTTGGGCGTCGAACTTTAAGCAACCCAAATTCATGAGTTCCGAACAGTCCGCCCAGTTGGCATTGGGAATCTACGCCGTTGCCGCCGTTGTTCTTGTCTTGCGTGACGTCAGGCGGTTCGAAGACGGGTTGGCTCCGTGGCTGATGTATTTTGTGCAACGGCTCTACATCGGGATGGGATTTCGTTGGCGAGCGAATCGGCGTTGCCCGCTCCCCGCGACGGGACCGGCA
>CAUZVF010000785.1:0-3814 GCA_963582955.1 Planctomycetota bacterium | reverse complement strand
AACGGCTGGCACTGTGCCGAGTGTTGGGGGCGATGCAGTGTCCATTGAACCGTTTCGGGAACGCGCCGCCTTGGTACAACACAAAGCCTCCCGTCAAACTGTCTCCGGCGTAACCGTGATGTTTGACGGGTTGGAAATAACCGTAGGTGTGCGGATTGTGGAGCGGACCGTGCTTGCCGAATCCCTTGACGTAGTACGCGCCTTGAACGTGATGCACCATCGGCTCGACCGTGTTACCGCCGGCGAACAGGTTTCCGAACCGGTCGAAGTCGATGCCCCACGTGTTGCCGCCGCCTTCGGCGAACAGTTCGAATTGTTTGGTGAGCGGATGATACCGCCAGACTCCTTGTTGAAATCCGATGCCGAGGATGTCGGCGGTGGCGGTGCTGCCTTGTGCTCCATAGAGCCAACCGTCGGGTCCCCAAGTCAGCGAATTGGCAAAGGCATGCGCATCGTTCATGCCGAATCCTTTCAGCAGAACTTGAGGATCACCGTCGGGTACGTCGTCTTGATTGCGGTCGGCATAAAACAACAAATACGGCGGCTGAACGACGAACACACCGCCGTGTCCCAGCGCCATTCCGGATGCCAGGTTCAGATCCGAAAGAAAGTGTTTGACCGAGTCGGCTCGGCCGTCTCCGTCGATGTCTTCATAGATCGAGATGCGGTCTTTGCCTTTGGGTCCCTTGGGCGGAGGGTCGGGGACTTTGTCGTATTCCGTCCGCAGCCAGTTGTCGACTTTAACGGGCTTCAAGCCGTTGGGATTGGGAAACTGTAGGTATTGCAGCACCCACGTGCGACCACGGTCATCAAAGCTGATTGACAATGGCTGACTGACTTGCGGTTCGGCCACAAACAGGCTGATCTCTAACCCGTCGGCAACTTTGAATTTCTTCGAGGACTCTTCCGGCGACAGAGCCGGCGGGGCCTCTTCAACCGGCACCGTGCCTTGAGCCCAGCATTTCGAAACAGAAAACGTCAGTACGAACGCAACGATTGTTTGAATCGCGAACTGCATTATGTATTTCATCACAACGATCCTCAGCTGGAATCCCACTCCGCAAAATGATTCTGTCCAAAATGATTCTGCCAACCAGGCCGATTCATGATACAGAATCATTGGGGACAAAATCATTCTGTCGACCGTCTTGTGACAACGCTACGCCGTCAGCGGTTTCGCCCCGCGCATGTCGGCATAGCCGCCTCCTTTTGATCCGGAAGGATTGTTGCCGAAATATCTCTCGTCGTCGGCCGGATCGGATGCCGGTTGATAACGAACGTCGACCGAAAGTCGAACTCGGTTGACGGGCGAGTTATTGTCGAGCGACCCGTGCATGGTGAATCCGCTGAAGATCATCAGGTCACCCGCACGGAAATCGGTTGTCAGAAACCGAGCGCCGCGTTTGCGGACAAGAGCCAACGGTCCTTCCGCGTTCTGCGTCTCGTACGCAGCCCGTTGTACGGTTTCGTTTGAGTGGTCGGCCGCGTAATTGATTTGGCGAATCGGATCGATCAAGTCCGAGAATCGATTCGATCCTTCAACGATGACCAACGGACCATCGCTGACGGGCACGTCTCCCAACGGAATCCATGCGGTGACAATCCGGTTCGACCGTCCGGCAAAGAATGGGAAGTCGTAATGCAGATTCGTCGATCGGCCGGCTGCCGTCGGTCGCAGGTACATTAAGTCGTGCGGCCGTGCGGGCTCACCGATGACGGCTGATACGATTTCTCGTAGCCGCTCACCGTGAGTGACATTTCGCAAATCCGTTCCTTCGTTGACCGAACGCCAGAATTGGCCCAAGTCTGGGACCGATTCTCGTTGACTCTCACCGGTCGCGATTCCATCAATCGCTGGCGGTTTGATTTCGCCAACCTGTTCCAACCGTCCAAACACTTCCGCACGCGCCGCGCGGACGTCGTCAGAATTTAGAATGTCGCGAAACAGTATGTAACCATCTTCGTTCAGACGGCGTTGCAGATCTTTCGAGTCGTTCGGACCTGAGTCGCATTCGCGCAACATGCCAATCAGATTATCGGGGATTCGCTGCCGCTGGATTATGCAATCATTCATTTAAGACAAGTCCCGAGATCTCAATTCTCAATCCGATACAGGTGAGTCTTCGTGCGAATGATGAGTGAGTTATCGACGACGGCTGGTGATGCCATGCAGCCGGCGTCCAACTTATTGTCCGCCAGCAATCGGAATCTCGTGGGGTCGGACGCGATGACTCGCATCTTTCCATCTTCGCCGAAAAAATAAATGCGACCGTCAACGTAGATCGGCGAGGCACTGTGTCGGCCCTGGATGCGGTGCGTCCATGTGGGCTGGCCGGTTTGGATGTCGACACACGAGACGACGCCTTTGTCGTTGACCATATAAAGGTGGTCTCCGACGACCAGTTGTGACGGACGCGTGGGCGTCGCTTTCTTGCACGTCCATTCGATGTGCGTCTTCGTGACGTCGCCGCTGCCATCCGGCCGGACGGCCAACATTCGCAGGCCGCCTTCCAGGTTGATGATGACTTTCCCGTGACTGTAGAGAGGCCGGGCGGCGGCGTTGAAGCCTCCGTGGTAGACCTTCCACAATTCGTCGCCCGTCATCGGGTCATACGCAATCGTCGCCACCGCGGCAGGGCTGACAAGTTGCAACCGTCCATCGTGTTCGAAGACGGTCGGAGTGCAATACGCTTTCTTGCGATCGCCATTATCAGTGCCGTAGTCGATGTTGCGGGGCATTTTCCAAACGGTCTTTCCCGTAGTCTTCTCCAGAGCAACAACGTACTGTTGGTCGCTTCCGTCAAAATTGACGATCAGCAGATTCCGGAATGTAATCGGAGACGATCCCGGTCCGCGAAGATGGTCGCACGCGAAATCCTGACGTCGCCACAGTTCTTTTCCGCTGCCCGTATCAAGACATGCCGTCCCCGCACTGCCGAAATGAATCCACAACCGTCCGTCTTCGACGACCGGCGTCGGACTGGCGTAGCTGTTGTAATCGATGCAAAACATGGGTTTAGCAATCGAGAACACCTTGATGTCGTGTTCGATCTTCCCCGTTTCGGCATCGACACAGACCGCAAACAATTCTTTGCCGTCGGAGGTCGCGGTCGTCATCCAGATTTGTTTTTTCCAAACGACGGGAGACGACCACGCTTTTCCGTGAATCAGTGTTTTCCAAGCGGCGTTGCTGTCTTCACTCCAGTTCAACGGCAGGCTCTGGGAATTTGCATTGCCGTTACCATTCGGGCCACGAAACTGATTCCAGAATTCCGCGCCGGGAGCCGAAGCTGTCACGCATGACAACATGAGCAGCAATGACCGCAAGCAGACTCGCATCAGTTTGTTACCTCGGATTAAGTAGAATGGCCAAGGACCTGCTTTCGAAGCGTCGTTGCAAGCTGACAATTGTAGCCGCGAACTTCACGGAGAACACGGATACAACGAATCGAGCGTGGAAATGAAACGCATATTGCCCAGGTGCTTGGCTTACAACAGCGTTCGGCCGTTGTGCCGGTAACGACGATGCGCTGGCGCACTCATTACGCACGAATCGTGGAGGTACGTCGCGCTACGCTGCGTTTTTCAGCAGGCACAGCTCGAGTTCAATCAGTTCGCGCGCGAATCGGCGAAGATCCGTGGGACGGCGGATGGGGTTTGGTGAGAGCATGCGTCGGGCGATCGCAACGATCTCGCATGGAGTTCCGTCTGGGAAAATGTTGAACGATGCTTCAGGCCGTTGCCCGACTTGTGAGATTCTTTCAGCCATCGAAGCCGCCTCGTGCGGAAACACTCCCGTCAGCATTCGGTAGAA
>CAUZVF010000784.1:0-3815 GCA_963582955.1 Planctomycetota bacterium | reverse complement strand
TGTTCCATGGTCTGCATCCCCAGTCGCCGGTTCATCGACATCATGCCGGGAATCAAATGGGCCTTGCCGTCGCGGATATTCGTTTGAATTCCCAGCGTAATGAGCAACAACTCGATCGCAGCCACGCGTCCACGTCCGTTAGCCGAATGCAGCAGCCGCTGTGTCACGACCGCTTGCAGGCACTCGGCCAAGTGCGACCGAATCTGCGACTGTTCGTCCGCGGGAAAGACTTCGACCATCCTGTCGATCGCCCCGGCCGCGCTCGACGAGTGCAACGTCGAGAGCACCAGATGACCGGTTTCGGCGGCCTGCAGGGCGGTACGGATCGTGTTCAGATCCCGCAATTCGCCGACGAGGATGACGTCAGGGTCCTGTCTGAGAATGTGCCGCAGTCCCGACTCGAAGCTCGGACAATCCGTCCCGATTTCGCGCTGTTCAATCAACGAGCGGCCGTGCGTGTATTGGAATTCAATCGGGTCTTCCAACGTGATGATGTGTTTGGCGTCACGTTGGTTGATGTGATTGATAATGGCCGCCAGCGTGGTGCTCTTTCCGCTTCCCGTCTGGCCCGTGACGAGAAATAGACCACTCTTTAATCTCGTCAGCTCTTCAATCATGGGTGGCAGGTTCAGTTGTTCGAGCGACGGGATCTCGTTGGCAATGTAGCGGATCGCGGCCGCATAGCTTCCCTTTTGCATATGAACGTTGAATCGAAACCGTCCCAGCCGGGGAATGGCAAACGAGAAATCCGCGTCCTGATGCTCGTTGAGTTCCGCCGTCTGCTCGTCCGAAAGGACTTGCTGACAGAGATCTTCCAGCGTCGACGGGTTCAGTGCTTCCAAATTGGCCGGTTGCAATTCTCCGTCAATGCGAAACATTGGCGGCGATCCGGCCACCAACAGAATGTCGGACGCTCCGCTATCCACCGCGGCATGTAACAAATCGTTCATTTGCATCGTGACTATCCTTTGCGGTCTTACGCCGCGACAAAACTCGAGGTGGTTGCAAATCCCCGCCGTAGCCGAAGGTCACAAGGCTTCGGGGCGTGAAAAACACTCAGTTTCCCGAAGTCTTGCGACTCCGGCTACAAGCAATAAGCAACATCCCCTGAGTTTTGAGCGATATCTAGTGTGTTAGCGCCGGTTCGGTTGTGTCGGTTGTGTTAGAAGTTTCCTCGGATGATTCTGTCTTGGCCGGCACATCGTTTTTTGCATTGCGGACCTTTTGAGGCAACCAACCTTCGCCGCTCACGTGAAATACCTCTTCGACCGTCGTCAGTCCTTCTTTGACTTTTCGCAATCCATCGTATCGAAGCGGCAACATGCTGGTGTTTTTTGCATAGCCTCGGATCGCTTTCAACATTGGTGTGGCAGTAATGATTTCACGCAGTTCGTCATCGATGACCAATAGTTCGTGTATCGCCATCCGTCCGGCAAAGCCAGTATTGCGGCAGCGTTTGCAACCAACTCCGTGAACGTATTCGTCGGTCTCGATTTCCATGCGTTCCATCGCCATCCGCATGGCTTTGGCCGGTTCGTACGGCGATTTGCATTTCGCGCAGATTCGGCGGCAGAGCCGTTGTGCCAAGACCATGTTCAGCGACGCACCCAACAGATAGCTCTCGACGCCCATGTCGATCAATCGCGTCACCGTACTGCAGGCATCAGGCATCGTTCGTATGAAGCGTGCTAAAGACCAGATGGCCTGTCAGAGCCGCTTGAATGGCAACGCGAGCCGTTTCGGAATCGCGGATTTCACCCACCATGACGATGTCGGGGTCTTGGCGCAACATGCTGCGCAAGACCGCTGGAAACGTAAGGCCAATCTTTTCGTGAACCTGAAATTGATTCACGAGTGACAATTGGTATTCGACGGGGTCCTCGACCGTACACACGTTTTTCTCGATCGAGCACACGGCGTTCAGAGCTGCGTATAACGTTGTGCTTTTTCCGCTACCCGTGGGACCGGTGACCAGGGCGATGCCGTTGGGAGCCAGGATTTGCTGGTCGAACTTTTCGTGGTTTTCCGCGCTGAATCCCAACTGCTGCAGGCTCAGATTGATGTTGCGGTTGTCGAGAATACGAATCACGACTTTCTCGCCGAACGTCCCCGGCAACGTGCTGATACGCAGGTCGATGGGGCGGCTTTCCATCATCACGTGAATGCGGCCGTCTTGTGGCAGCCGGCGCTCACTGATATCGAGATCCGCCATGATCTTGATACGCGACGCGACCGCCGGAGCCAGATGGACGGGCGGTTCAATTGCTTTGTGCAAAATGCCGTCGACTCGGTATCGAATGCGTAGTTGCCGTTCGGTCGGCTCGATGTGGATATCGCTGGCTCCGTCTTTGACTCCGTTGTAGATAATGTAGTTCACCAACTTGATAATCGGGCTCAATCCCGCCGCGTCGGCCGCTCCTTCGAAACCAATATCCTCGATCGACTCTTCAATCAGTTCGACGGCGTCGTCGCTGGCATCGTCGATAATGTCGTCGATGACGAACACGCCCGTATCGGGCATGTAGGTTTGCACCATCCGCCGGATTTCTTTCGCGCCCGCCAAAGCGATCTGTACCGTACAGCTTGCCAAGTCACGTAGTTGATCGAGCAGAAAGACGTTTGTTGGCTCGGCCACCGCGACTGTCAAGACGTCACGGACCTTGAACAACGGCAAGACGGAATTCTTCTCGATGAAATCGCGGGGCAACGAATCGAAGACCTTCGGATCGAACATCCGATTGTCGAGTTTGACATACGGGACGCCGAATTCGACGGCAACGCATTCCAAAACCTTGTCTTCCGGACACAGATCCTCGTCGATGATAATCTCGCCCAGCAGTTTGCCGTCTTTGTTCTTGGATTGCTTGGCCAGCGCTTCATCGAGCTGCTCGGGCGTCATGAAACCGCGGCTGACCAGCAGGTCGCCTAGTCGAAGTTTCGGCTGTAACAGAGCGTTGGTCATCGAATTCGCGTGCAATTAAGTTGAAGGGGAAATGGAATTGGCCGGCGATTATTGATAGCTCGAGACAGCATCGATGACCGATTCGAAGACGTCGAATTGTTGGTCCAAACGCGTGACTCGCAGGATTTGGGCTCCAGAATCGACCAATCCGCTGATCTTCAGGTTTCCGCCGGCGGCACGCAGTTTTTCTTGAATATCAACCAGAGCAGTAAGCCCCGTGCTATCGTAAAGATCGGTCCGGTCCATCTGCGCGACGATTTGGGTGTGTCCGTCATCGATGGCGTCATCAATCGCTTGGATCAGGTCGTCAACGTGCTCTTCCGTCAGCTCGTCGGGCATGTGAGCCACCATGACGTTTCCAAATGTTTCGGTCGTTATTTGCATGGCTGGCTGACCGTCTCACTGGTGGAACTGTTGACGGATTCGGAAATTGAATTACAGACAACCTGGTTGCGGCCTTTTGATTTGGCGATGTACAGTCCCTCGTCGGCGATTCGAATCATGTCTTCGGCGGCTTCGGCGGGTTTGCCAAATTGAGTGACACCAAAACTGGCGGTGACATTAAGTTGCTGGCCCTCGAAATCCAGTGCCCGGGATTCCAGGTTAGCGCGCATCAATTCGGCCAGTTCTTGGCCGCGGTTCAAGTCGTCTCCCGGCAACGCACAAATGAATTCCTCACCGCCATAGCGGGCCAACACAGCGTGATCGGGCATGACAGCCCGAAACATCGCCGCCACTTCACGCAATACGTGGTCGCCGGCTTGATGACCGTAGGTGTCATTGAACTTCTTAAAGTGATCGACGTCGCTCATGACGACTGTCAGCGGCCGGGCTGACGATTCCGCCGCGGTGC
>CAUZVF010000783.1:0-3816 GCA_963582955.1 Planctomycetota bacterium | reverse complement strand
CTTGTCCAGAAACCGCCCCCAGAACGGGGCCGATGTCATCATGACGAATGTCGGCAGCAAGGCGAAAACGAAACCCACGATCATGATTTCGACCGTCTGGTGATCGAGGCTCCAGGTTCGAACGAGCGACATCAGAGGACTTGGCAGGATCTCGACGAGTGGGCGCGAGCCCAACACGTTTTCATGCAAGACCTTGGCGACGAAGATCATCGCCATGTGGTTGGCGAATCCCGCCAGCGAAAAGCCGACTTGGTACAACACGAACCGGCGGTCGGCCAGAAAGACTCTCAGCCCGTCGCGGAATGCGTGATGCGGCGATTTTTGATCGTCACGCCCGAAAATGTTGTGCCGCGAAACAGGAATGCGCCAATAGCTAAACGTCGAACCGACGACCAGAACTGCGACCAACCAATACAGCAACCAGTAATATCCCGGCAAGAAACTAAACCACCAATACCCCAAGACGGTTACGCCCAGCGCCGAGATGGCCGCAACCGCTTTAACCCATCCGACCGCCGCGCCACGATGTGTTGGTGGGTACAAAACGCGAAACATGTTCATCTCGGCCACACGCGGAAACACGCGGACGACGAACGCCAGTCCAACAACGAGTGCAAAAAAAGTAGCTCCGCCAACCGGCAGCGCTGTCACGACTAATAAAGCGGCGACCAGCAAATTGGGAATCAGAATTAACGCCTTCATCGGAATTCGCCGGCCGGCATAACTGACCAGCGGACTGAGCAAACTGCTGCCGCCGAACATGGCGGCAAACATCGTCAAATGCTCCTTGGTTCCGTTAAGGATCGTTTCCAGGACGACTGTCGACAGAAGAAACAGGCAAATGAAGGCACCGTTGCCAATGTTGTACAACGATTCGAAGTACAGCGCCGGACGTCGGCGCGCGGGCATCCGCTCCAATGCCGTTTTCAGTAACGGCAATTTCAGCGTGATCGCTCCTAACCGCCGGCTGAATCGACGACGATCGGCAACTAGTGAACTTTCGCTTACACGCGGCCGCTGCTCTTTCGGCGTGATTTCCGTGACTGGCTGAGCCATGAAGTTTGTTTCTACGACTCACCGCGTAGCCGCTTGCCGAGCTTGGCAATCACTTCACCGCACTCCTTGCGGGCGTCGGCGAAGCGTTCGGCCGACAGGTTGTCTTCCTTCAGGTAGTCCAGCACGATTTGTTCGGCGGCCACCAATTCTTGGCAGGCGTCGGGAATCTCGTCGGCGATTTCATGAGGGATCGTTGTCACGCCGTTGCAATCACCGTGGATCAGATCGCCGGGATTGATACACATTCCACCAACGGTCACGGGAACATTGATCTGCAACATGTGGCAGTAACCATGGGCACAGATCGTACCGTTCGTGAATGCCGGAAAGCCAAGTTCCTCGACCTGATCCAAATCGCGGCCCGCGCCCGATGTGATCAGGCCTTTCGCTCCGAATGCCTTGTAAGTCGAGCACATCACTTCACCAAACGTTGCCGAGGCCGTGGGCTCGTCGAGGTCCTGAAACACGACAACCGGCGGGCCGGGTATCTCGGAAAACGCCGCAACTTGTTTGTCGATGCCCGAGTAAACATCACCAGTGCGGGGTGGCGACATGCTGCGAAACGTCGATGTCAACGCATATCCGACCATTGGGGGCATCTTGGGAAAACACGCCCGTATGCTGCCATCCATGTATCCTCGGTTGCGTGGCCGCATATTCCACAACTCGACGACGTTGCAAACGGTGGGCGTGTCGAAATTGCCAAGTTCCTCGATGGTCGTGGCCGAAAGCATCGAAATGGTCTGCGTCAATGACATGTGGGATCTTTCGTGGGGTTAAGACCAATACCGTTTAACGCAGCAAAATGTCGTAGCCAGGTTCGCAAGAATTCGGGCATTCAAACTGCCTAGGATTCCTGAATTCTTGCGAATCCAGCGACATCAAACACTAATTCAACGGTATTGGAGTTAAGACCGGTCGGGCAAGCGTACGGAGCCGATCGATCCAAATAGTTAGACCGAGTTGGTTCTGACTGGCAAACGAGTCACATTGGGTCTGAAATTGTGGGAGCAGCCGGGGGGAATACCCAACTATAGCCGTTCGACTTTCCATGCGAAAGCAATGGAAACGAGTGTGGGGTTGTTTCCCTTGCCAGATCTCAGCCCATGGCGAAGAATGTTCCGTCGGGAATCCTTTCCGTTCAACAACTCTCAACGAGGTCAACCGATATCGTGACAACAACCATCATTGAACGCCGCCGGGTCGAATACGCGACGTTGGCGGAGTTCTTGGACGATGCCGAGCAGACGGCCGCCCGTGAGCATCAAACTGCCGGCAATTGGACTTACGGACAAATCCTCGAGCACTTGACGACGGCGATCAATTCTTCGATCGATGGATTTTCGTTTCGAGGGCCGTGGTTGATTCGCAAACTCGTGGCTCCTTTCATTAAGAACTCGTTGCTGACAAAGCCTATAAAACCTGGCTTTCGGTTACCAAAGTCCGCCGAATCGTACCTTCCGTCCGCCGATGCCACGACCGAAGACGCGTTAAAGAATCTGCGAACAGCAATCGCCCGGATCGCGGTCGAGAAACCGGAGGCCGAGCATCCTCTTTTGGGACCGCTGACCGACGAGGAATGGAAGGCGTTGCATCTTCGTCACGCGGAACTCCATATGAGCTTTGTAGTTCCAGCGAGCGAATGAGCCAGGGAGCCAACTCGAACACCTCAAGTTTGCGGATGCGCACTCACTAATTTTGAGAAAATCGACATTTTCGAAAAAGTGATCTCGAAATTTCGACTTTTGTTGTTGTAATGTGGACGTAGCAATTACGGGCTCGCGAGAGCCACGACAACACGGCCCACCTAGTTTCCCACCAGGACGTCTGCTGCACTAGCAGAAAACGCTGCCGCCACTGATCAAGCGGCGAATTTCCAAAAAACTGGCGGACTCAGCCCAGAATCTGTTTGACTGATTGACGTAAGATCGGTTTCATAGGACTCTAAAGCGGCGCGGTTGCGTACCGACCGCGGAACGAGAGTACTCGTAAATTTGGAGAAAGTAACGGATGATGCAGACTGTTTCTGAAACCCCTCGATTGTTGCCGCCTGTAGAGCTGCCACCATACACCTTTGTCCCGAGTTCCAGCTTACCGCATCCGATCCGTCACCCGGAAGGACACAGCTATGGACGCAAGAATCGGTCACCAAAGCCGCTGAATGCCAAGACTTGGGCGGAAAACCGTAGCTATTTGCTGGCGATGGACTTGTTCAACCACGGCTATTACTGGGAAGCTCACGATGAATGGGACCGCCTGTGGCGTTCGTCGGGGCCGGATACTCCCGTCGGCCGGTTCTTAAAGGGCTTGGTCAAACTTTCCGCCGCCGGGGTCAAGGTTCGCGAAAACAGCATCCACGGAGTACGCCGCCACGCCGCATCGGCTGGAGAAGTCTTCGCCGACGTCGCCGCCGAAACGACAAACGACCGGTACTGCGGACTACAACTGACGCATCTGCAATTCGCCGCCGACCGGGCCGCTCAGTTGCATTACGACCAAGAGCTGCCAGAAGGCGAACCAATTCGAGTCTTCCCCTACGTCCTGAAACCGCAACCAATGCCGTTTGGCTAATCGCGAAGCGGGCGAACGCTGACAAAAGACAAAAGAGGCAGTGACGCAGTCACTGCCTCTTTTTTTTGGCGGTATCGGGGATACGCCCCACAGAATTATGGCTGTCGAACTAAGCTGTCGGTTTGGCGGACTTGGGCAAGACCGATCTTGAGGTTGCGCATTCGCGCTTGTTTCTCAATCAAGACTGCA
>CAUZVF010000782.1:0-3827 GCA_963582955.1 Planctomycetota bacterium | reverse complement strand
CGAAGAAGCTCGCTTCTATCACTACAAAAAACGTAAACGCCTACCGCCAACAAGGATGAATCAAAAACGGTAGTTGAGACAGTAAAACTAGTCGCTCGGTGATTTGTAATTTACCGTCTTTAAGATTCCCACTGTCTCGTGATGGGTTCGACATGTCGATTACCGTTCAATGCCGTGTTTGTTCGAGGAAGTATACGGTTAACGACGCATATGCCGGCAAGAGGTTTCAGTGCAAGGACTGCGGGACTCGGTTGAAAGTTCCTTCACTGGAACGAGAATTTATCGAAGACTTCGAAACGTACGATGACGACGACGAATAAGGAGAAGGAGAAGGCGAGTCCTGAGGCGACTCAAACAGGAACAACGAATCGTTCTCGGCATATGGATGACTGGTCGTATCGCGCTCTTGTTGCTCGAATCCGCCATGGCCAACTTGCGTTCCGCTTGGTGCGTGCGATTAGCAAGAGCCCATCATTGGCTGACACGCGTCATTTCAAAGAGATGCGTCGCCTGCGCTCCAAGAAAGCCTTCGAATCGTGATTGTTGTCCGGTGGCCGGGTCGGGAACGTCGCCGCGTTCCGCGAGTTCGAAGTAAGCATAAGTCCACGGCATGGTCGTTTCCGCATTCTTGTCGCGCACGGGGACATCGACGACAACCGCTTGCGTCGCCGTTTGCCTCAGTTTCGATCTGGCCTGGCCTTCGATGGCATCTTTCATCGGAATGCCGGCATTCTTCATGGCTGCGACTGTTTTTTCGATGTCGGACAGTGCGTCGACGTTGTGCGAGTTGATTAGCGACGTGAAGTGATTCACGTAATATCCGTGAACAAGAACCCACGCGGCGTATTGGCTTTCTTCGTTCAAAGCGACCACGTCGTCCTTCTCAGGAATCGGCCACGGCAACTCTTGGAACTGGCCGACAGTCTTCCGCAACAACTCAACCCCTTCCGTTGCCGCCGATTTGGCGATGGAATTCAGCCTTGCCAACGTTGCGGAGGACAGACCTGTTCGGTGATCGGTTAGCGACCGCTGGATCCGCTGGCGGGCATCCGGCGAAAGTTCCCAAGTCCTGAGTTCCGAGATGAACAGCTTTGGAAATTGCGGGTTGGAATGTTGAAAATGAATCGCAGACAAATGCTTGTTGGGAAAATCATAATTCCCGGCGGCAACGTAGCCCAATGCCTCGAAGATGCGCGAGATCGACGAGATCCCCGTCAACGGTTGCTGACAGGCGAATGTGCGAAAGGCGATGTGATCGTTGACAAATTTGGCACCCGCATCGGCGACGACCTGTTCGTAGGCGGCCGCATAAGTGACTCGTTCCCGGTATCGGTCCCACAGGATGTCGAACAAATCGAGTGCGAATCGTTCCCGTTCGTCCGCCGCGTCGACTTGGCCGTGAGGGCCGATTGGTTTGCTAGTTGTCATTGGTGCTTACTCCCTTCGCACTGCAAGAATATGAGGTGGCAAGAATATGAGGTGGCAAGAATATGCCGTTCGGAATTGTTTTTTTGCCATCCCATTTTTGCCCTACCGCCTAACCAATGTCTTCAACGTCGTTGTTGCGGTGGATTCAGAATCTCGTTCGCGTGAATCGCAAGCGTCTTCCAGAATACTTCCGTTTCGCGGCCGGCGCCACCCGTGTGGACTACCAAACGGATTCCGGACATTGGCACACGATCAGTACTAACTGACTGTTGCGCCTGTAGTTGAGATACTGAGGAACCCCGTCGAGCATACCAAAAGTATAAAACGTTTGCCCGACGATCAATGCGTAATTGGCTGACGGCCCTGATGGCGGAATCGCGAACAAGCCAACATTCGATCTTACCCGTCTTGTCCGTATCCTTGACCGTCGCGTGGACCAGGCGCCGGCCGTCATCAGCGAAAATCGTCGACAAATTATAGGAATCTAGCGCCTCGCCGAATGGCACACGTAGATACACTCCGGAGATCTGGCCTCCGGACGGACCGCTTTGAACGTGGCCGTGATGTCAAAATCTCCACGCAATTCGCACTTTGCCTACTTAGCCCGGATTATTCACGAAACAACGCAAATATGATGCAAAGATTGTGGCCAAAAGGAGTTGCGACTATCTTACCCAAAACACCGAGCAAAATTGGAGTTGATCGTAACCCGAAGCGTCAGCGAGGAAACATGTTGAATTCCTCGCTTACGCTTCGGGTTACGGATAATTCGGGTTAGTTTAGTCAAACGGGATTTCACGCAAAAACCGGGCGTGCGAAATCTGGGATTGGTCCATTGTTTTCTCGAGAGCAGCCGGTGTCGTGCACTAAGTGACTACGAGTTTACAACTTGCGTCACGCTGGCCAAATCGGGGGAAACCGGGGCCGTGCCGAGGGTCAGCGTCCACATTCGTGAGCAGGCTCGTGGTGTCTAGGCGAAATGGCACGCATCACATCGCTGGCACGTCTGTTGCGACCGTATCAATTTGACTCACCGCTGCACGTCCACCAAAACTGCTCTGCTTGTGCGCATTCGTTGCAATATGCCGATAAGTCGAAACATGGCGGACGATCTGTTTCGACTCGGCACCAGCCAGACAATTATTGTCGCATCATCGTCGCTCACGCCCTCGCCAAACAAACTGATTGGACAGGTGGGATTGTGCTTTCCTTTGTTTCGGGTAACCGCGTCCGCGGCGCGGTGTTGGTGTTAATCTGTGCGACCATTGCTGGTTGTGCCGTTCCACACCGAGTGCAGATGACACGGGCGGGCGGTGTTCAATATGAACGAGTCCGGATCGACTACAAACTTCGGGAATCGCAAGCACGGTTTGTGTCGTTTGGGGACGACGACATCCGGCTGGTTGGAGTACCCGAACCGCGTGAAAAGTATTCCACCGCCGACGACTGGTTCGTCAGCGATTTGACCGTCGAATACCCCGCCGACGAAAGCCGACTCGATCTCGCTCGGGCGACGCTGAGCATCCATGAAAAGGATTCAACTCTTCCGGGCGGCGAGCCAAAAATAATTCGAATGACGTTCGACTTCCCGAAGCAACAACTGGATCTCTTGCTTGTCGATCTTGCACACAGTGGATTCTTCGAAAGCCAGTCACGTCCGAACGGTGGTGTTGAACTGAAAGTCGCCATCGATCGCGGACACAATGCAAAACCCTGGACGCGCGAAGCGCGTTTGGATGATTTGGCCGACCGTGTCTATCACGAAGGAACCGTGACGCCGGTCGAGCAAAACGACGAGCTCCAATCACGCGGATGTTGGAATCCGTCGAATGCTCTGCGGCGAGCGAGAAAAACCGTGAGTTCCGCTACGGGTTTTCTGCCCTGGGCTCGCCGACCCAGTGCCGGTAGAGAGGCTGAACCTCTGCCGGCAATCGCTCGAAAACGTTAGGCTCGATTGGCGGCACCAGGTTTTCGTCGTTTCCGGTCTGCTGGCAGAGCCATTCGCGCTCGGTCGATTCCGGTCGCAGAACTTCAAGATTGAGCCACCACGGAGCGTATCGCACCGCCAACGCAACGCGCGGCTGGCCAGTGTGGTTGGGAGACGTCGCGTGCCACAGTCGACTGTCGAACAGCAGCACACTTCCGACGGAGCCGACGACGTTGATCTCGGTAGAGACAGTCTGGCCGACACTCACGTCGTTATCGGAATGCGTTGGATTGGTGAACCGCCGATGGCTGCCGGGCACCACCAGCGTACCGCCATTTTGTTGGCTGAAGGGCGAGAGCATCCACAGGGTTGTCAGGTGAAAGATCGCGTCCGGGTAAGGTGCCTCGATGTGGCCGGCGTTGTTCTGATTGAACGGCCAGTCGGCGTGCCAGCCACCGCGCGCGTTGCCTGG
>CAUZVF010000781.1:0-3834 GCA_963582955.1 Planctomycetota bacterium | reverse complement strand
GCTCGGTAAGCGCGACGCGGCGCATCGGCAGGCGACGCGTTTTTTCGCAGTCTGTCGCGCAAGAAATCAAATCCCAACTCCTTTGCGGTCGCATAGGTCACGTCGTCACCATACGCGCGGCGGCGATCGTCGGTCGACATGTCCGATTGAATGCAGCCGACTTTCAAGCCCAGCATGGCGTACACCGGTCGCATCCAGTCGGCGTCGCGACGGGCGAGATAATCGTTGACCGTCACAATGTGGCATCCGCGGTTCGGTAGCGCCCGTAAGAACGCAGGCAGAAGAGCAGTGAGCGTTTTTCCCTCGCCCGTTTGCATCTCAGCAACATGCCCCTCGAACATTGCTATGCCGCCCACCAACTGCACGGGATAATGTGACATTTGCAGCACGCGACGCGAGGATTCGCAGACCAGCGCGTACGCAGCGGGAAGCAACTCCTGAAGTGCCGCTCCCCTGCGGGCACGGCGGCGCAGTTCCTGCCCGCGAGTGGTTAAGTCCACATCGGGCAGCGACTTGAGCGTCTCAGAACGGCGAGAAATGTCATTCGCAAGAGACCGCCACCGCGACAATCGCGCCGACGTCGGGCGTCCACACGACTTGAACCAGTAATAAAAACGAGGCAATCGCACCATACAGTTTCAACCGCATCACGACATTCTGACACCTGAGGGAAACCACGAACATCGACATTCAATGAAGTGGCGGAGTATTGCACGATTCGCAGCAACGCACAACGGCAGAAAAATGCATCCTCCGGCAACGAAAGCGACAGCGCCGAATTGATCGGCGTTCAAGTGCACGAGAGTCTGTGTTGAATCTGGCGGTTTGACGTGGGATTCTTCGGCACTGAGACTGGCCGGATTCGATCGATGGAATCAGACGGCCCTGAGGAATTGCGCCCGTGCTTCTTCCCGAACAGCTTCCGTTGTTCACACAGGAACTGACTTACAGAGTCTTTGAACCGTGCGTCTCGTCGGCATCCAGCACATCACAATAGCTGCAAAATTAACCAGCGGATCATGTTGATTCCAAGGCTTTTCGCAGCCTTGGCATGAATGGTTCACGGCGGAATCGAAGTAGTTCACGCTTCACTGGGCGGAACCAACTACCAGCACGAAGGGGACTTGCCAGGGTGGCTGACCGAATCGACGTGACCGAATTTGTCGAAGTTTGATGAATGCTCGCGCTTCCGGCGGCGGGTTCGGATATCATGGCTGACCAAGCGGCTGGCAATCTGTTGGCCGATCTCCCCGACGTGACTCAACCCCCGGGACACGCTGCAGGCGATCCATCGACTGGTCGTCGCGCACTACAGATTGCAGGAAGTGAGGGTAATGATGAGACGTTTCTTCGTGGGCTTCCTCGCCGTCATGCTCGCGCAAACGGCAACGGCTGCTGAGACACTCGAGTGGGTTCAGAAATCGGAACTGACCTTCGACGAGCGAGACAAGAAATGGACCGTGACATTCGAACTTGATTCCCTCGCCGATGTCGAGGTCGCGATTGTCGATCCCAGGAAGTCCACGGTCGTCCGTCACCTTGTGGCCGGTGTTCTGGGGCCAACATCGCCGCCGCCGCTGATCGCGAATTCTCGCATTCAGAGAATCGCGTGGGACGGCAAGGACGATTACGGAAAATCTGTACGCAATGCGTCGAACATGGCTGTGCGCGTGCGAGCGGGCATGAGCGTCTCGTTGGAGCAGATTGTCGGCGGTGACCCTTACGCGTATTACTCCGAGGAAATGGGAGATAGCGACCACAGCCCGTGGGCAATCAGCGGGTTGGAAGCGAAGTCCGGCGGCAAAGTTTACGTCTGGGGTCATTCCAGCAATCTCGGCCCGCCGGCTCTTCGTCAGTACGACGTTGACGGCAACTATCTACAAACGCTCTTCCCGATGCCTGCCGGGAAGAACGTGAAGACAATGATGGGATGGGGAATCAACGTCAGACCGGACGGTACGTACACGCCGAAGTTTAGCCGGTTGACCGATCCATCGCTGACGACGACATTCCTTGACACGAGTCTGCACATGGCCCGCTTGCTGCCGACTTCGGATCTGGACCGCCTGACTTTTTGGCGGACAGGACTAAAAGCCGGCAGCTTTGATCTGATGACGATCTTCGCGGACGGCACGATTGCCGAAGACCCCGCAGATCACCTAAGGGGACCGCTGGTCAGGCAGCCCCCGCTCGTCCTCGGGTCCGTCGAGCCGAACAGCCACTTCATGAATTCAGTGCTGGGCCCCGTCTTTGTCTGCCCGACATCGAATGGAAAGTCGTTCTACCTGAGTGGCGTCTATGCCGCGACAACCATTTACGGATCGGTCCGGAAGATCAAGATGAATGGATTCTGGAGGGATGGTCAAGTCTGGAAAGTCGATAGGAAGACCCGCACTGCCAAGGTCTTCTTCGCGCTCGACACGCAGGACATCCCCACAACCAGAAAGGAGCGAACTGCGGCCTACGGCGGCCAGAACGGTTACGCGGCCATTCATGGTGTCGCGGTGAGCGAAGACGGCCATGTGTTCGTCTGCGATCGCCTCCACAAGCGGATCATTGTTCTGGATGAGCACGGTAAGACGGTTCGCGAAATTCCAGTCGAGCATCCCGATGCGATTGCACTCAGCAAGCGGACCGGCACACTCTACGTCACCACCCGCCACGGCGACTACCACCGGCGCGGAGCGGTGCGGTTACTCAAGTTCAACGATTGGCGGAAAGACGACGAGCCCGCTGAGGCCATCGAAGTCTCAAAGACCGGCTACACCCGACAGCAGACGCATTCCTATGTGGTCGTCTGCGACACCGCCAAGGGCAGTAACGTCTGGGTTGCCCACACACAGATGCCTGTTCGTATTTATCGGGATAGTGCGCAGGGCTTCAATCTCCTGAAAGATTTCTATCGAGTCGAGGGCGCGCAGCGCTGTCTGGGATTCGATCGCATGCATGTCGATCCGAAAACCGAGGAAGTTTACGTGCAGGATGACCACGACGCCGTTTGGAAGATCGCCGACTGGAAACGCCCGCGTTTCGTTAAGGTTCCACTGGAAACCGCCAGCCTTGCGATTGACTCGCGGAACCGGCACATCTATTCCCACACGCAGCGCGACGGAAGTTCTTCCAACTCGACTGGCAGAGTGGCGTGCTTTCATCTGGACCGGGCCGAGTATCCGCCCGCCAACTATGGAGACACCGGAACCAACCGCATCACACCGAAGTTTCTCTATGAATGGTGCTTCTGCGGAAACAGCGACAAAGGCATGGCGGTCGCTCCGAATGGGAATCTTGCAATTGTCGGCAGGGGTTCCGATGGTCTGCGAGTCTTCGCGGGAAACCAATCGAAGTTGCCGTGGGAAGCCACCAAGATCGCGGATCTGCCGCACAACGCCGGTGGCGTGAAATTTGATCTCGCAGGCAACTTATACGTCGGCTATATCGACAAGAAACCGACGACCACCATTCCCGGCTTTGAAAGAGACCGCCACATGGCGGCCATGGGACGAATTCACAAGTACGCGTCAACCGGCACTTTGGAAAGCGGCAATCTCTTTCCGAAAGCATCAGCCGGCCCCTCTCACACTTACGACGTATTGTTCGGCGCATTTGAAATAGTTTGTGTCACTCGCAGCCCGAGATTCGAAGTGGACGGCTACGGACGAATCTACTACCCCACAAACATCGCGTCCCGCGTGACAGTGATGGACAACGCAGGCAACGAGATCCTGCACTTCGGCACGTACGGCAATCGCGACTCGATGGGCGGATTGCCGGGCGAACTGGTTCCCACTCAGGGCATACCACTGGCCTTCCCAAATTCAGCCGGCGCGACGGACG
>CAUZVF010000780.1:0-3834 GCA_963582955.1 Planctomycetota bacterium | reverse complement strand
GCGCGATTTCCAGGATCAGCCCCCGATTGTCGATTCCATCGTTCTGTCCGAGTGCGCGGTTAGCTGAAGATTCCCAGACACGTTGTCGCAGATGGCGGTTATTCAGAGACTTCAGAACCGGCACGCGTGTCGTGTTTGTAATTTCCAGGACATATTTGCCGTCGTTGCCGCGTTCCTTCGCCTTTTCCGCTGCTGCCGCGATCTGTGCGTCAGGCAGGCCATCAAGTTCAGTGACATCGTCAACAACAACGGACCGTTCTTTAGTGGCGGCCAGCAGGTTGTCTCTGAACTCTGTCTGCAGTTTTGACAACTGCTCGTTCAGCGAACGAATACGGTTCTGCCGTTCATCCGGGAGTCTGGCTCCAGCCCGCACGAAGTCTTCGTAGTGGCGACGAAGCACTTCCTGTTGTTCGCTTGTCAGATTCAGTGACTCACGCGACTCGTACAGTTTTTCGACTCGTGCAAACAGTTGTCGGTTCAGAAGGATGTTGTCCGAATGGGCTGCGAGAAGCGGTGCGACTTCCTTCTGTATATTCTGCAGATACTTGTTGGTATTGGCCGATGTCAGGTTCGAAAACACCATCTGCACACGCGTTAGCAAAGCTCCCGACTTTTCAATCGCCACGATCGTATTCTCGAAGGTCGGCGCATTGGACTGACCCGCGATTGCTTTGATCTCATCCAGTTGTTGCGTGATGCCGGACGTGAACGCCGGCAGATAGTGCTCCACCCGGATGGCATCAAAAGCTGGCGCTTGCAGCGCCAGTTTGCTGGGAGAAGCAAATGGGTTGTCAGCCGGAAGTTCTGAAGGAGTTTCCGGTTTCTCATTCACGGTGTGCTTACTGTTCAATTGAAGATCCTGGAAACCGACAACTGTTCCTGCGCTGTTTGATACAACGAATGACACCAGTAACACGCGAGTCATCAACCTGCACATTGACTTTCCTCACCAGTCTGAGTTAAGAGTCCGATAGTCAGGATAGCGATGCCGCAAACAGACGCCAGTCATCAGCAGCTGACGAAATCGCTATGCCGAGGGCGGCGGCAGGATTTCCGAAGTAGATTCCGTTCGGCAAGTTCCGACTTGCCGAATCGACCCGCGGCTGGACCGACTTCCGGAGCCGGGGGGACGGTATCTCAGGTCACGAGAATGCGTGCGGAAAACAAGTGAGTCGATGCCGTTGGCGCGTCGCCAAGGTGAAGTTTTATCGCGACACGACTCCTACGGGACGCATTGCTAAACCGCATGCTGGCCTTCTCTGTTGCGCGCGTCGGGGCACATCGACAGAGATGTCTTTGACAGAACTTTTAAGTTCAGCCGTCGCGTTCACCGCTGAAGTTTTTGGTTGATCCAAAACTTCGAATGACGGTTAGTCATGTGCGCGCAAACGTGTTGGCGCATCTGACGCCGGTGTTGTCGACCTAGTGTTCCATCAAGTTTTGTTTTTTGTGTATAAGTGATCCGCCAAATGGCACATTCACACGCCGATCAAGGAGGGTTACCTGGCTATCAAGTATCTGTTGAAGCTGTCGGATGAGAGCGATACTTTGCTTGCGGCCGCGGCCGCTTAGGAGAACACCATGAGAAGGACAGTATTCACCCTAGCCTGCTGGATGGTGCTGGCGCCGATCGCCGCACAGAAAGACGTTTCGGCGGCGCCGAGTAAGACGCTCCGGCCTAACATCCTGATCATCTTCGCCGATGACATGGGTTATGGCGATGTCGCCCTCCTCAACCGCGACAGCAGAATCCCCACGCCCAACCTGGACCGGCTGGCAAGAGAAAGCCTGATTTTCACCGACGCCCATGCGTCGGGATCCTACTGCGTCCCATCCCGCTACGGCCTGTTGACCGGCCGGTATATGTGGCGCACCCGGCTGGGATCGGGCGGCAACCTGGCCAATTTTGCCGGCACCCTGATCGAGCCGGGCCGAAAGACGCTCGCGGATCTGCTCCGGGGGGCGGGATATTTCACCGGATTGGTCGGCAAGTGGCACCAGGGAATCGATTGGAAGCTGCGCGATGAAAGCGCGCGGAAGGTCATCCGGGTACATCCCAACTACCAGGATTTTCGAAACATCGACTTCGCCTTACCCGTCCTGAAAGGGCCCAAGGACTACGGATTCGACTACTCCTTCGCCACCGCCGGATCGGCGGAGATGAACCCCTCCACCTTTATCGAGAACAACCGGGCCACGGTCATCCCCACCCTCTCCTCGCAGGAAGCGAAGGAAAAGTACGGCCAGTGGTATGGCCGGGACGACAACATCATTGCCGAAGGCCACACCATGGACCGCCTCGTCCCGACCCTGTCGAAAAAGGCGTGCGATTTCGTCGAGAGGGCAACCCGCACCCGGCCCGGTCAGCCGTTCTTCCTGTATTACGCGATGACAACGCCGCATAACCCGATCGTCCCCAACCGGAAATTCGTCGGGAGCAGCCGCGCCGGGGCGTACGGGGATTTCGTCGTCGAACTCGACCACCATGTCGGCAGAATTCTGCGGAAGATTGCCGAACTCGGAATCGAAAGGAACACGCTCGTCATCTTCACCAGCGACAACGGGCCGGTCGATCGCACCAGGGGGTATCGGGAGAAGTGGGTCAGGGGCGACACGGCCATTTACGGGCACGA
Source organism: Planctomycetota bacterium (assembly GCA_963582955.1). GTDB lineage: Bacteria > Planctomycetota > Planctomycetia > Planctomycetales > Planctomycetaceae > CAUZVF01. The sequence goes on along the minus strand of CAUZVF010000780.1, from coordinate 1,201 downwards.
CTGCAACGGGCCTTTCCGCGGCTGGAAGGCGGGCCTGCAGGAGGGCGGACATCGCGTGCCGTTCTTCGTCCGCTGGCCCGAAAAAATCAAACCGGGCGGGAGTTGTCCAACGACGATCGTGTTCAATGATGTCATCCCAACCCTGGCGGAGATGTTGAACATCAATCTGGACAACCACACTGCCGAAGACGGCCAAAGTTTCTTCAGGGCGCTGACGGGAGAAGAGAGCCCCGAGTCGTTTCACGAGGCGATCGTGCACAATCACAGCAATGGTACCTTTGCCATCCGCAAGGGTGCTTTCAAGCTGACGGTCAACGGGCCGAAAACCACCGCGCAGGTCGTGGATGACGCCTTCCCGGTGTCCTTCGTGCTTCATGACCTGGGCAAAGACATCGAAGAGACCACCGACATATCCCGCAACCATCCGGGGATGGTGAAGGAGATGCATGCCTTGCTCAAAAAATATGTGCGGGAAGGCAGAAGTAACGGCAGGCGATAATCCCGAGTGTGAGGCGGTGGGAACCCGCCGAGGGACCCAGCGGAGCGAAGCCACGGCGGTCGCGATCGCCGCTGAAGTTTTTGATTGACCTATAAACTGCAAATGACGGTTAGACATTGGTCACGAACTCCGTCCACTGCAGAACGCAAGCAGCGGGCCTGGCGCCATCAGTCGGACTACACAACGTGCTGGATATCGAGTGACGCACACTGCGGTCGGTGGATTCCACCGCTGCGCTTGGCGACAATTCCTTGCCGCCGGCGGTCGATGCAACCGCCTGCACGAAGAAATCGCTCTTCGTGCTGGCGGTGTACCTCACCTCCGCAAGTTACGCGTACTTTCGGTGACGACTGTACGCCAGCTCGCAGTATCGGCAAAGCGATCTCGCCGTCGGTTGTGAATCCACCTTCAATTGGTATTGGCTCGCCCGACCTCGGCGTTGAACCTGTCGCGGAAGAACGGGTGGGTTTGACCCGATCATCCAGGCCGCGCAGGTTAACGCCAAATCCGTTAGGCCCCCAAGCAGGGTGATTGTCTTGCCTTGACAACACATACTTTGTGATACAAAGTAAGTCAGACAACTTATGAAAGCATTGCCGTGAATCCCTGCGGTCTAGGCCTATGCGCACTCTGATTCCACAACAACTGCGAAGCCTACCGGTCTGGTTGAGTGCGGCAGTTTGGCTGGCCGTGCTCCCGAGT
>CAUZVF010000779.1:0-3834 GCA_963582955.1 Planctomycetota bacterium | reverse complement strand
AAAACGGATAATTGTCCGATTCGTCATTTAACTTGACGCAACAATGCCGTCGGTAACGTGAGTGCCATTGGGCTAGCGCCCGGCGGCTCATTTATTAGCTGGCACGCGCTAGCGTCCGGTTCCATTAGGTAAACTCTCGTCTGCTGCTCGCCTTACAACGACACCCGGCGGCTCTCGAAATAGCGGCTCAAGACACGCACGCGGAAAACCTGATAGCCAACGACGAAACCGATAACGGTCAGCACGGCCGCAAAGATGAACGGATAATGTTGCGGCTCGGGCGGGTCGCTCTGCTGCGGGCGGAGCCAGCAGAGCGTTGCAAATGATGCCAGACAGGCGACCGTCTCGAACACGACCAATCGCACTCGAAAAAATAATCCCGACGCCACGATCAAAGTCGGATAGCCGATCAGCAACGGGCCAATTGGTTCTTGAGCGATCCACAGCAGGATTGTCAGCAACGCGGCGTCTCCGACAATCCAGGCGAAACGAATGAGGTTGGAATGGAATTCCCGATTCAATAATTGTTGCAACGCAAACGACAGCAAGGCCCACGCTCCGAAGACGGCCATGATCCTTCCGTGATACGGCCAATCGGTTCCGACGATCAGGTAGTTGCCTTGCACAATCGCCGCCGCGACGAATAACGCAAACAGCCGCGAAACGAGCGCGGGTTCGCGGCGTATCCAACGGCGCAGACGTTGCCCGATGTCGGCGTGGCTTGCCAAGACCGGCTCGCCGCGCAGATAGCGTTCCAGATCGTCAGCGAGTTCGGCTGCCGAGGCATATCGCTTTTTCGCGTCCTTTTCGAGACACCGCAGACAGATCAATTCCAACGCGCGCGGAACGTTGGGATTCAACTTGCTGGGAGCCACCGGTTCGCGTTCCAGTACCTGCACCAGTGTGTCCAGCGGATTCTCCTCTTTGAAAACCGCCTTTCCCGACAACGCTTCGTACAAGATGGCTCCCAAGCTATAGACATCGCTGGCGTGAGAAACATCAGACGCCCGCCCGGCTGCCTGTTCGGGAGCCATATAACTGGGCGTTCCGATTATCGTGCCTGTTCGAGTTTGTGCGGTGTCGGGCAGGAAGATTTTCGCCAACCCGAAATCCGTGACGTAGGGCTGTAAGTCGTTGTCGAGAAGGATATTTCCCGGTTTCAAATCGCGATGAATGATGTTGTGCGAATGCAGATAGTCGACCGCCTGGGCCACGGCAACCAGGCACTTTGCGGCAGCGTTCGGTTCCATCGGACCGTCTTCCAACACGGCCGCCAAGCTGGGGCCGTCGATGCAGTCCATCGCGAAATAGTGCTGTCCATATTCCTGTCCGACCTCGTGAATCCCAACGATGTGCGCGTGTTTCAAACTGCCGGCGGCTTTCGCTTCGGCGTAAAACCGGCGCACTTCATCCGGCGAGGCAAATTGGCTGGCCAAGATCATCTTCAGGGCAACGACGCGGTCGAGGTCGATCTGTCGCGCTTTGTAAACGACTCCCATGCCGCCGCGGCCGAGTTCTTCGAGCAGCTCGTACTTTCCAAACTTTCTGGGCATCTCGGCATTGACGTAGTCGGTAGCACCCAATGTCAATCGGTTGGCAGTGTCGGACGCGACGGTCTTGAGCGAATCACCGGATGCCGCGGCGGGTGGTGGCGGAATCGCCAAGCTGTCGAGTTGCTCCAGGCAGCCGACGAGTTGTTCGAGTTGCGGGTGCCGCGCGAGCAGATTCGATTTCGCGTCCAAGTCGCCCGACTGCAGCGCCTCGACGTATCGATCGAGCAACTCGCACAATTCGGAATCGAATTCCTCGCCAGACGAATTGGAATCATCAGCCTTGTTCAACTCAACTCCTGACTGTTCAGTCTGGCCTGTTCAGAATGGATTCCAATTTCTTTAGCGCCCGCATCCACAACATTTGCACGGCCGGACGGCTGCGATTCATGCGATCCGCGACTTCGTTGAACGACAGCCGCTGCAGGTTTCGCAACATGATGATTTCCTGATAGTCGTCGTCCAACTGAGCGATCGCGTCGGCCAATTCAATCTCACGCTCTTTCCGCAAAATGATCTGACTGGGACTCTCGCCAGGGTCGCCAGGCTCGAAAAAGAACTCGTCCGACTGATTGCCGCCCGATTTCCACATCGGGACTTCCAGGTTGGCCTGCCGTTTCTGAGTGCCCTTGTAATGCCGGATATAATCGACGGCATTGTGCGACAGAATCCGTTTCAGCCACGCCAGCCACTCACCTTCACTTTGGCCACGAAAATTCTCGAACCCCCGATGTGCTTCCAGCATCGTTTGCTGAACCAGATCGGAAGCGTCGACCTTCGTCCGAATCCAGCTTTCCACGTGCGCCCGTGCCACCAAATGCACGTAGCTGCGACACTTTTCGAACAACTCATTCCGCGCATCATCATCCCCGCCGCGTGCGCGATCCAGGAGTTTAAGAATTTGAGAATTCTGTTCGTTTTCCACGACAAGCTACCAACTGTTGAGAACTGCTCACATTCGTTTGCCGCTCGTTCCCAAGCTCTGCTTGGGAACGCAAGACACCGAAGCTCTGCTTCGGACGGTGAAGAGCGAAGTACGCCAATCCTCACGCGCGATACAGTTTCGCTAACCAGATGAAAACGCGACCACGCAAACCGAACGGGACAGCATCCACATCATGGTTGATTGTAATACCAGAGCGAGCGTTGGAGAACAACGAAGGCGTGTCTGCTGAGCGTCAACATTCGAACGTCAGTTAGGCGTCTGCGTGAAATGGCATCGCTTCACCGTCTTCCTCGACCGGTTTTGCCCGCCGCAAGGCATATTGTCCCACCCGATTGGCTACCCACACCAGAATCGCAAGCTCAACAAGAATTGCAACAACCGGACACGCGAAACCAAAATCCGGATCGGATCCCGCGAAGCGAATCCAGCTCAACTGAAACGGACCATAATGACAGTCGAATGTCCCGGTCACCGGGTCTCCAAATACGTCCTCTCCGGCGCGAACATGCCGGACCCAGTCTGAGATTGACGATACTTCAATCTGCGTACCAATCTGCAGTTGTCCGCCTTTGAACATGACATGTATTTCATTCGCCATCGTTCGGGGAATCGTAAAAAGCAACAGTTCATTGTGAAAAACGAGAGAGCATGTAACGAGAGCGCATATCACAAACGCGATGAGTGCTGACGAAAGCACACCGAACCGGGAAGCGATTGCGATGAGACGCCAGTAACTACGTGGTTGCGACCGAGTCATATCTCGTCTTCGTCGGCTTGGCACATTCTGCACAAGAAGCAAGGCAAAACATTGCAATCATCGTTGACGACGCCCGACGGTTACAACGACAAAGTGTCGCAATAGACGGTCGACACGCAATAAGCAATCTTATCAAAATGCATACTTGATTGAACCTCGGCCGCAATTGTGGAACGATAGCACGCGACTCAAGCATCCGTTCGAACGAATACTCATCGTCTTCAATTCCAGCAAGCAACTCAGTCAAGCAGGAGCAGAATGACAGCGAACGTCATTGTTCTGGGATCGATCAATACCGACCTCGTTATCAAATCACCGACGCTTCCCAAAACTGGCGAGACCGTGTTGGGTGGCGAGTTCTTTCAGGCGGCGGGCGGCAAAGGTGCCAATCAGGCCGTTGCCTCCGCAAGAACCGCGACGTCGCTGGTCAAGTTCATTGCAGCGGTCGGCGACGATGCGTTTGGGGAATCGTCGCTGCACGGATTGCGGCGTGAGAATCTCGACTGCGATGCGATCAAGATCGTGCCGTCTCACGCGACAGGCGTCGCACTGATCATGGTGGATGAACTCGGCGAGAATTT
>CAUZVF010000778.1:0-3839 GCA_963582955.1 Planctomycetota bacterium | reverse complement strand
GCACACGATTTGAATCGTGAAACTTTCCGAAGGTCTTGAATTGCTTGAAGAAATCGCTGATTGCGGTCGCGAGCTGATCCAGCAAATGAGCCTGAGTGTCCCGTTGGCCGGCGTGTGTGTCAAAACCATCCATCGCGACGTAGAAGACGCGCGTTCCGAATCCGGCTTTGATCATTCGGGCGACGAGATCGAGATCGGCGTGAATCCCCGAACTCTTTTGTAAGATTCGATGCTCTCGGAGAACGTCGCGCAGCCGGTCAATCGTTGTGTAGGCTCGCAAAGAAGTCCGGCTCACGAATTGCAAAAGGTCGTTGGGATTGTCGGCGTTCGTCTGCGTGAGTTCTCTAATTAAGCTCGCTCGCGATTCTTTGTCAGACTTTTTCAAGGTTGACTGAATTTGTGAATCGTCGCGCGGCACTCCGCTCAATTGCAGTGAAAACAGTTTGTTTCGATGCAATGTTGGTACGTTTGCGGAAGTGCTCTGCAACGCTAGTGGCAAATCGCTGTCGCCGATATGGAATGCTGGGATACCGCCTTCGGTGATATCGATCGAACTCAGACTGCGTCCCAGCCACCCGGTCGGCTGTCTCGGCCCACGGTCGGCGGTGTGCCAAATATCCATCGAACGGAAGTGCGACCGATTCGGATTCGGATAGCCGACACCTTGTACAATCGCAAGGCGGTCTGCTTTCAGAAGGTCCTGCAATCGACTGAGCGACGGGTTCAATCCGATGTGATCGTCGATCCGGATCACTTCGTCCTTTTTGAATCGCAAGGTCGGGCGGGCCTTGTGATACAGGTCGTCGCCGTAGGGAATGACCGTGTTCAATCCGTCGTTCCCGCCGCTCAATTGCACGACGACTAAGACGGTGTCCTGACCGACTTCAGCGGCCTGAGCAGTTGCGCCAATAAAGCTTGGAACAGCTCCGCTGAGCGAGACGAGAGCCGATCCCTTCAGTCCGTTTTCCAGGAATTGACGTCGTGAAAACATGGCGACCTCCGTGTGTGATCGGTTCGTAAGGGCCAGGAACCTCACGGTTCCCGCTAGCCTGGTGGATTGAGGGCTACTCAAGCCAATTGAAATTGTGGTAACAGCACGATCGTATGGATCAATTCGTGCAACCGGCGCTGGTGTTTGGTCTGCTCGTCCTCTTTCTTCGAGAGGTCTTGGTCGTCGGAGCTTGTTAGGAACGTCACCAGTTTTTTTCGCACATGTTGATCCACATCTCCCTGCAACAGCACATCGAGCAGGAACTCGGTTTGTTTCTCCTCAGAACGATCCGTGTATTTTTGGATCAGCGCGGGCACATCGATGCGGTCTTGCCGTGATTGATCCTGCCCGCCGATCAACCGCCACGCCAGATTGTGACGGGCCACGATCGTCGCCGTGTTCAGCCATGTCTTCCCACCATCCCATCCCTTGACGCTGGGCGGAGCGAACAGTGACTGCCCCAACGGTTCCATCAATCGGGCGAGCCGGGGCATCGCCCGACGATCGTCAAAACTACGCATCAAACCGATTGTGAAGTCAACGGGACTCTTCACACGCCGCCGGTAAGCATGTTCCGAGAAAAACAGCCGCGACCGCAACATGATCCGCAGGCAGGCCATCACGTTGTAATCCGACTTGCGAAACTGATCGGCCAACGGTTCCAGCAACTTGTCGGACGGCGTGTCGGTCTCGCTGATGAACTGCCGATAGAGTTTCCGTACGATGTACCGCGCAGTGACTGGCTGATCGAGAATGATGCGCACGACATCGTCGCCGTTCCAATTCCCCGTTTTCCCCAAAACGGTTTTCTGGCCGAAATCGTGCTGAGATTCGTCGAGCCGGAATTTGCCGCCGACCGTGCCCGAACCGGTAAAGGCACGCGCGGATTCGCGGATGTCTGTTTCGGTGTAGTTGCCGATGCCGAGGCTAAACAGTTCCATCACTTCGCGGGCGTAGTTTTCGTTGGGACGGCCTTTAACATTGCTGTTGGAATCGAGCCAGATCAGCATCGCCGGATCGCGGCTGATTTCGAGCAGCATGTGCCGAAAGCTGCCCAGTGCGTGTTTTCGCAGCAGCCGATTCTGTTCGAACATCAGTGATAGATTGACAACTTTCGTCACGCTGGTGGCAAAATGGCTGTGCCAAAACAGCGTGCACCGCTCGGCCAATGGTTGCGGCGAGTAGAGCATGCGGTACAGCCACCATCCCTGCAGCTCGTTGATTTGGGAATCAGTCGCAACGGCGATTCGCCGGCCCAGGTCGTCGAACAACTCGTTCATTTGCTCGGTATCAGGTGCACCTGTCAGCAGTTCCTCGACGCTGGCCTCCATTCCTCGTTCGAGTGAGTGCTGAAACAGATCCCAAGAAGTGCGCTGGCCCGTCAAGTCAGCCGGAGGTGCGCCGAACGCGGCTCGGCGATACAGATGAGCCGCCCACTTCAAATTCCACTGACATTCGCGCGCCGGCTTCCACGCCTCGATCGGATTAAGTTTGTCGGTTTCGGCACCCATCGCTCCATCAACCTCCGTGTGGGCTCAGAATACGAACAGAAAGGACGTTCCGAAATAAATTGTGATGTAAAGCGTCGCCAAATTCAGTGGCAACGGCAACGAGGTATAGGAATCGACACGGATTGAACTGCCGGTGTCAACGACGACGCAAACGTCTTCCGTGATCAAGCGTGTTACGGTTTCCGCCGTCGGGAGCAGCGATACGTCGAACGAATCCAACTGGCCGGGCGATTCTCGCGACATCGCGACCAACAACGGCATTACCGAGAGAGTCAGCTTTGCCGCGGGTTTGGGATTCGACTGACTGATCATCAAAATGCGTCCATTGGCTTCAAGAGTCCGCTTTGTCTGCTTCACTGACTTATTGAGCAATGTCGCCGGCTTCCACGCCGCGTGCTGGTTCGTCGACCGGAAGATAAATCCCTTCACAACTTGTGGAGTCAATCCGAACACAAACCAGCCGTCGTGGACCGCGCAAGAAATCACAATCGGATATCCCGACGTATTGACCTCGAACATGCGCAGTTCAACACCACGATATGTACGACTTCGAATTCGCACCTTCTCCTCAAACAGTTCCTCGAGTGCTTTTGAAACACCTTGCGTCACTCGATTGACACTCCTCTTCAGTTTGGCTTCATCTTTGACCTCGAAAGCCAATGCCGTTCCCAAAAACAGCGGACCTTCACCCGGCGAATTGTAAGTGACGACCTTGGAACCAAGTGCGTCAAGGAAGTTGCGCAGTGTTTCGTCTCCGATCGCCTGTTTCAAATTTGTCACGAAGCCGCGAAATTCCGCCGGGTCTCCGTCGAACACAGCCAACAACAGCCCGATCAATTGGGTCAGGCTGGACAAGAATGTTTGGCCATCAGTCGGAAAGATTGCTACCGAGTGCGCGTCGTTCGGGATCGGCGGCAGATTCTTGAAGTCGACGGCCGCGTTTCCAATTGCCTTCAATAATTTTGCTCGATCGCCTTCGATGTTCAGAGTCAGCATTCGCCGCAATTGCGTCTCGGCAAACCCGAATTGCATTTCCACGCTTGTCAGTTTGCGGATGATTTGTGCGCGGTCAAACGAACCCGAAAGCACCGATTCCTGCTTGAGTGATTCGAAGATCGGCTTGAGTTGAAGGAAACCGCGTGCGAATGTTTCGAATTCATTGAACTGAACGACTTGCTGATAGAGGTCTGTTTGATTCAGATTCGGCCGTTTCCCTTGTGCAACGTCCATCGCCTTTTCGAGCGAATCGGTGCCAAACACGCAAACAACGTGTTGATCTTCCGCCCAGCAAGCAAACTCGTTCTTCTTGTCCTTCGCAAACAAGACCGTTCGGCTAT
>CAUZVF010000777.1:0-3839 GCA_963582955.1 Planctomycetota bacterium | reverse complement strand
GAACGCGTCCCACCAATGTGGCGGCTCGACGTGCATCCCATGATACTCGGTCGGCCGGCCCGTGGGGCCTTCCACGACCAGACTCCCGACATAATCTGCCTGCTTGTAGACCTTGTTGATCTGCTCGGCGATGTCAGCCATGTCCTGTTCCGAGACTACACCATTGCTCGTGGCCTTGTAGAACTGCGCCGTTACCCGAATCGGGTACTGATCGTCACGTTCGATTTCCAGACCGTCGATCTCGGTGAACGGCCCCTCAACCTTACCGTGCCCGATGACGGCTTCCTCGACGTCGCTCGGTGCAGCAGCGTCACAGTACATGATGCCCGTGTCTCCTGCGGCGAAGACGACAGATCGCATGGGTTCCTTCTGTTTGAGCGGCACCTGGATCAGGAGTACCAAGTTCAATCCTTCACGATCATCGGGCGTCGGCGAAGCCGTTGAATCACTCGGGGTTTCGTCGCTTTCCCCACAAATGAATGACCTCGTCTAATGTCGAGCGCGCCGAACGGCCATCGGCCCGAGGATGAGTCACAACCAAAGCAGCGCGAGGTCGTTCACGGGGCGTGAAGTCCGTCGGCGCTTCGTTCCAACCGCGGATTGCTCGCCGAAGCCGTGCCACCGTTTCACGAGTGCGCTCGACAGACGCTGCCGACGAGCGCGACCACGCGAGCATCACAGTTATCAAGTCGAGCGTCTCACGCATCCAAGACTGTTCGCGTTTGTTCTTACGGAATACCGCTGGGCATTTTTGTGAGGACCGGCCACAGAATACCTGCGAGACGGAAATCAACCTGAAAGCCCCTAAATATCCAAGCGAGACGCACCAGAAACATGAGCAAACTACAGTGTCTTGTTTTGATGCCGTTTGCCGAGTCTTTTGACAGTGTGTTTTCAGCAGTAAATCACGCCGTCGAAAGTACCGATACCGATCCGCCTATTGAATGTAAATGGCTAAAGGAAGTTTATGCTGCGGGGAAGATTACAGACGACATCGTTGGAGGGATCGACAAATCACACCTCTGTGTGGCTGACCTGACTGGAAGCAATCCCAATGTCATGTGGGAAGCGGGTTATGCGATGGCCTCGCGAAAGCCCACAATTCTGATCAGCCAGGATGTCAAAACGCTGCCATTCGATTTGATGGATCATCGCGTTCATCAGTACAAACCCGGCGAACTTGAAGAGCTCGCGCCAGTGATGTCTAAGGCGGTCGTTGAAACACTTGAAAGATACGCAATACAGCCGTCTGTTGCAGCAGATCTTCCAGTAAGGCACTCGGCAGCACCGATCATCGCGGTTACTGGCACGATGCACGTTAACCGTCCGCGCACTACGCGCCGAATTGCGACTCTTCTTGAACCGTACATTGCATTGGAGCCACTTTGGTACTGCGGTAGCAACGGTCAAACAGATGAGCTTGCAATTCGGTTTCTGTTTGAGCGTGAACAAAAAGTGGTCGTTGTAGGGTACAGTCAATACGACAGTTCCTCCGAAATTCGAAATCTCATCGAGACCAGTCAAATCAGTTTTTTGGACGCTTCAGTCGAAGCAATTCCACGTGGTTTGGAAGGCCCTTCAGAGCGCGATGTGTTCTTCGCAAGTAAATCTGACTTGGTTGTTCTCTTTTGGGACGGATATAGTGTCGGAACCGGTGGCATGATCGATTTTTACAAAAGCAATGCCAAGAGTCTGCTACTCGGTTTTGTATGAGCCGAAGAAATAAGCGTAGTTGCGGCACAGCCGTACGTTCCGTGAATGCTCAGGAAAGCACGGTGCAGATATGTTTGGCGAAAATGACTCTCAAAGTGATCGTAACCAGCGCGATCACGCATGAGCTAAGTTGTGTCCCGATTCATGTCGCGCGCTTGCCCGAAGCGACGGTGACTTTCGTTACGCGCGAGTGACACGAGCACGCCACCATCCTCTTTCCACCAACCAAATGATTCCGTCTCGTCGTGGGTTACGGAACTGACCGGTTCGTACCGCCATCCTTTGGTTCCTTGGGTTGGTCCATCAACTTCCCGTCTTTGATCATCACGTCCTTGATTGTGCGATCTGGATTGTTTCCAACTCCCTTCTGGACAACGCGGTAACGTCCATCAGGCAGTTCATTCAAAAACTGGATCAATCTGTCGCCTTCAATCAGGTCGCGTGGGAATGCCATCTCCCTGATAACAGCTCCTTCTGGGTCAATAATGAAGAGGTAGAGATAGGATCTTTTTGTTAAATGTGGCCTCGTTTTTAGGGGTTTGCGGTTGATCGAAGTATTGAATATGGCGTGATGCATTCGAAAATCAGCGACAGCCCAAGAATCTCGAAACTGCAAATGCACCGGAAGCGGACTAGATCCAGGTTGAGCTGCAAGTCGGCTTATTTGAGTGGGGTTCTTGGCTAGTGTGAGTCCGTGATAATCGAAAAGCGTGCCAGCGACTAAATGCACGTTCTTGACCGCAATTGAGTATTCAATTCGTTGGCGAAAGTATGCGATTTCTGCTTCCGCGACATCAGCGTGCGAATAGATCAACAATTGGAGTTCTGCCGGACGTCCAACTTCCTCTGCGAGTTTTAATGTTTGAATCAACCGTTTCGCGGCCGCAAGCCGATCAAGTTCGGACATCATCGTCATCCGCGCATACTGCACTTGCCCGATCACGTCGCTAAGCGTGCGTTGAGCATCGCGCAAAGAAGACAAAAAAGAACGGGCGGGCAAGTTCTTGTACGGCGAACTCGTAAAACGCGAAATAGTGCTTTTTACTTCCGTATTCCAATCGAATGTAATTTCAGCAAGTTCGGGATCATCCGATGGCCGTATAATTCTGCCGTCGGTAATAGTGATGCCCATCATGTATCGCAGCGTACGTTCAGAAAAATAAAGTTGCTTGAGTGTTGTATGCACTCGCGACGAGTATTCGAAATAACTTTTTGCCGCGAAGGCCTCTTCATCTGCTTCAGCGCCACGTCGCGTTCCCAACTGAGCTTTGATCTCTTGCCACTTTCGCAATGCATGATTGCGAAGTCGCACTAGCGCATCCAGTCGACGATATTCGTAATATAGCTTCCAATAGGCATCTTCAGCTTCATTGATACGGTTAGTTACGTATACCCATATGCGAACATCGCTAGGGTTCGATTGCTCATTTAACGGCGCCAAGTTGATTGGCGAGTTCTGGTCGCCCGATGAAGGTTGAGCTTCCGCCGGCAGGCCGGAGTTGGCAAAAGTTTCTTGTATTACCTCGCCCAGACTCATGTTCCGATATCTGGCCAGAGGTTTCGGACCTGCTGATAGTTCGCGTTCCGTGCTGAATTGCAGAAAAATCGCGGACCAGTCGCTTTGGCAAATGAAATCGGCAGAGTTCGGGTCTTGTTCAAATACGCTTTCGACATCGAGTTGATCGATCGGCCAGTTCGATATGGTGCGTCGTTCAAAAAGCCAAGCCGGCGAGCACTGCGAAAGGTTCGCAATGATCGTGGCGACCGCACTTTCACGTCCGATGAGCTACGGACTCTCATCGAGGCCGCTTCGCCCGTGATGAAGGCGATGTTATTGCTTGGGGCGAATTGCGCTTTCGGCCAGACAGACGTAGCCAGTCTACCGATCTCTGGAATCGACTTTGACGGTGGTTGGGTTGAATTCCCGCGACCGAAAACCGAGATTCCGCGACGCATCCCGCTATGGCCGGAGACGATCGCGGCATTGCAAGTAGCAAGGGAATTGCGTCCTAAACCAAAAGACGAAACCGATTCTGATTTGCTGTTCCTCACGAAGTATGGCAACCGCTGGGTACGTACCAGCAAGAGCGATGATGACCGCAAACGCGGATCGTCAATCGACCCGC
>CAUZVF010000776.1:0-3849 GCA_963582955.1 Planctomycetota bacterium | reverse complement strand
GACCGACGACCGGCTCCGACGAAGGCAAATCCTCCAAGGACATTTCCATGCACAGATTAACTGCCCCAACTAACCCTAACACCGCGCCCACTAAAACTGGGGAAGTTCAACTCGCCGCTTAACTTGACGAAACGATACCGTCGGTAAAGTGAGTGCCATTGGGCTAGCGCCTTGCCGCTCACTTTGGCAGACACGCGCAGACACTAGCGCTGGAGTACCAATACCAATCCCAAGAATCGTTCGGGCTGCCGTTTGTCGAAAAAGATCTTTCGGCAATACACTGCTTGAGATGTGTTCTGATAATTCGACGGCAGCGCGTGGGTTTCCAATTTTTCTGAATAGCCGCTCTTGATGTGGCTGAGGATACCGTCAAGTTGTGACTGATCGAGCCCCGTCAAGATCGCGCGGTCCTTTTCCTTGCTGAACCTCGGCCGCATTCTTGGGTATTTTGTATAGAGCGACGAAACCGCGGCGGTCAAGGCATCGGATGCTCCGTCAGTTTGATGAACGAGAAGAGAGATCAGCGGCGTGACCTCGGTCAGCTTGATGTCCGTCTGCTCGCTGTCGTTGTCCAGGCGAAACGTGGCCAGCCTGGGATAAGTATCTTCGATCGGAAAATCTAAATCGCGTTCGAAACAGAAATCAATATCGGAGACTGGGTGCAGCAGGAATTGCCCTTGGTCGTTTGTGAGATGCACCAACAGTCCTTCCGAGGCTGATTCCTTGACGAAATCGGTCAAGCGGCTGAAGTGCATGTTGATGATGACGATGCCGATTGGCGTTTCATCCGACCAGACCGGCACGGCGGCACGGATCACGGGAAAATCCCATTGCTTTTTGCCATGCTCTTGATTCAGCTCGAGCTTTGACAAATAGACCTCACCTTTTGCGAGCTGAATCGTCTCCAGAAAATACTTTCGATCGCCCTTGTTCTGGAGTTCCTCGGATGCTTTGACCGTAACCTCGGCCCCTGGCTGTTTGCGGTCGACACGGACGATCTCCATGCCGGTCTTGTCAAGAAAACGGGCCTGCATGTAGCTGGGGTTGACGGCTAGGTAGTCCTGAAAACTGACCGCGAGATTCTCTTTAGTCGCCTGCTCAATCTTCTGGTTCGATTTGATTGCCCGTAGCGACGGTCGAGTTGCCAGGAACTGAGCGTCTTGTTGCAGCATTTGAAAATCACGCAACAACATGGCCTGCTCGACATCCGCTTTGGTTTTCAGACTATCCAACTGTTGATTGATCAGGTCGCGGTGGTGATTCCATGTACTGGTCAGCCACGCTGTCGATGCAACCAAGACTGCCAAGAGCGTCGCCGCGGCCGCCTGAGTCCATTTGCGGTTGTTGCGCGTCCAACGAAATACCCGCTCGACAGCCGATTCTTGGTAAGCCGAAACAAGTTCGTCAGCGCGCCAGCGTTCGAGATCAGCTTTCAATTCCAAAGCGGTGACGTATCGGTCCTTGGGATTATTCGCCATCGCCTTGAGGCAAACCGCCTCCAAATCGCGCGGCACGTTGTGATTAACTTCTCGCGGCGGTGGGAAATCACCTTTGCGGACCTTCTTGATGATTTCTCGCAGATGTGAACCCTCAACGGGCGTATGGCCGGTAATAAGTTTGTACAGTAATGCGCCCAACGAATAAATGTCGCTGGCCGGAGTCAGTTTAGCGCCGTCAGTCGCCTGTTCGGGACTCATGTACGAAGGAGTTCCCACGACACCGCCGCGCGAAGAGAAATCGGACGACGAACCACCGGAACCCGGCATCAATGTTTGTTCGCCACTGGCGCGGGCGACTTCGTCGCGATCAACCGGCAGTGCCAAGCCCCAGTCGACGACCAGAGTTTCACCATACTTTCCCAGCATGATGTTGTCGGGTTTGATGTCGCGATGCAGAATTCCACGGTTGTGGGCATAGGCGATCGTGTTGCAGACGGAAATGAACCGGCTGACCAGATTCTCGAACTCGACACTTCGCTGGCCGGGATTGGATTCACCGTCGTGCTCTTGATGGAAACGATCGATGACATCGCCAAGGGTATCCCCTTGGATGAATCGCATCACATGGAACGGCCGGCCGTCGGATGTGTGTCCCATTCCATAGACGGGGACAACTCCGGGATGCTCCAACTGTGCCGCGACTTCGCCTTCAACGCTGAATTGGTTCTGGCTTTCGGCACTGCCTTCGATGCGTTTCTGCATGAACTTCAACGCCACTTGCCGATGCAGATCTTTGTCGCCGGCCAAATAGACTTCGCCCAATCCGCCCTTCGCGTGAAAGCGAAAGTAGTCGTATTGCGAAACACTAAAGATCACTTCGTCGGAAGTCGGCGCGTCACCGACGGCACGCTGCAGAAAACCGTCCTCTGGAGCAGCTCCGCCAACTGTCGACAAGCTGTTCATTCCTGATTTGTCATGACCGGTATCCGATCGGTCATGGCCTGTATCCTGAGCCGCCGCTTCCGATTCTGACGACACTTGCGACGCATCGCCGGCTTCGCTCACACCGCTCTGACCGGACGGGCCAACAACTGCACTGGATCTTTGCTTTTCGCGCATTTCCACCAACTGACCGATCCGGCGTTCCACTTCGGGAATCAGTTCGGGGCAGTCGCCGCAGAGTTCTTCAGCCGGGACAAACTGGCCTTCGGCCAACAATCGGTCCCACTGTTGAACGATCTCATCCACGTGTGGGTCTTGGTGGGGCTGTGAGTCGGAAGTCATCGACTACACCTTTGTTCTTTAACCGAGCAGAAGAGAAAGTCGACAGAGACGTGGAAGAATCGACAGATAGGAATAGATTCTGGATTTGGCCGAACGGATTCTGCGTTGAATGCGGAAATTGCGAACAGTAAAGGCCGATATCGTCCAAAGTAACTGATCCCAGTGCGATTTGCACCTAAATTCCTTTTCGGCTGCCGGATCGGATGATAATCAGTTGAGCACGTCGGGTCTTGGACGATTCTCGACAAGGGGTTGGATTCTGAAGAATTACCTGATGAATACGACAAACCCCGTACTCTATAATTGTCATTTCCGATTCGTCCGGTATCTGACTGTGGCGACACGCGGCTACAACCATTAGGATGGTAAGGTGGTTTTGTCCGAGAACCGCGGAATTTTTGTGTGAGATGCGCGTCCTTGATTGGCTGCGATCTCTTCGAATGAGGGCCGTTTTAATGCGGAAGTTTTGCGGTCGATTCCTGGTCGCTCTGCTGGCGACATGTCTATTCCATTCAATTTGCGTGGCGCAAGACTCGACGTCTGATGCTGGCGGTGCGGCACAACAGGGCGGTGCGGCAAGTCCGGCAACCGCAGTGGCGGCGACTTCAGCCAATCAATACCCTCAGCTTCCTGTCACATTTTTTCGCGGCAATTCGCCGCCAGAGAAAAACCCGCGCGTGCCCAACGTCATCGGCTGGTATCTGAGCTTGATGCGGTTTGTGGTCATTGCCGGTCTGTTTTTCTTTCTGGCGTGGACCGGCACATGGGTCGACGAAGACGCCAATTCCCTGAAAGTCGGGAGCGAATTCTGGAACACTTTGATATTCAGTTGCGGCATCGGCGGAATGCTGATTGCGATATGCATGCCGATGTTTGTCATTGGATTCAGTGTCCTGCTGGTGGCTCAAGGGCTGCCGCTGGGCCTCTACATCCGTGAGCGAAACTCGATGGTCCCGGAATCCGCGAAAGTAATGACGCGGGCGCACATCCAGAGGTTCATCATCCGCAAGCTGGCAATGATCGGCATTCATATCGGCGGCAAGACCGCCGCCGCCGCCGCGGTTGGCCCAGACATCATCTTCATCGGACGATCCGATCACACTGGCCGTGGCGGAGAAGCCCGTGC
>CAUZVF010000775.1:0-3850 GCA_963582955.1 Planctomycetota bacterium | reverse complement strand
TGGCTGCCAACATCGGACTGCTGTGTTCGGTCGTCAGCAAACGGTCCGCCAATGCCAGTACGTTGGCCGGATTTCTGTTGGGCCTGTTTTTGGCCGGTGTGCCGTCAGCCCAGTGGTACATATCCTGGCTGGCTGGCAGGAAAACGGCCGTCAACAACTTTAAGGTCCCCGAATACGTCCTCTCATTTCTGGAACAGTGTCACGACAGCGTTTTGGAACCGCTCGCGGAAGCGTCGGTCTTCAACCGGGTGGAAGTCATTATGGCGACGGGGTTCTCGGAATCACCACTCAGCAGCCAGGTCGTCAGCAATCTGATGGCCGCGTGCGGCTTCTTTTTTCTGGCACTGATCGTTTTCAACCGCTTCACGCACGAAAACGTGAATTTGGGAACCGAGCGACGATTGCTGTTTAAGCGAACCAGCCGGCTGTCGCGGATCGGAGTCAACCGCGCGTGGAAGAATCCGTTGATCTGGAAGGACTTTCATTTCATCACCGGCGGCAAGCCGGCAATGATTGGAAAATTCGTCCTCTATGGTCTCAGCATCCCGGCCATCGCGAAGATCATCCAGCACTTTGAAGGATCATTCGACTGGTACAGGATGGGGCCGTTGATTCTCGAAACGTCGATGTTGGCGTTCATGGCGGTGGAATTGTGCTTTTACGCGTCGCGTATTTTTCACGACGAATTGAAATGGAAAACACACACTCCGCTGATGATGCTGCCGATGTCGGCAGCTCGAATTGCCTATTCCAAAGTCGCCGGCTGCCTGCTGGGGTTGATCCCCGCATCAACATATCTGCTGATTGGCATTTTGGGTGATCACGAAGACTCTTCCGCAACACTATTGACGTCGCCCGTTGCCTGGAACATTGCCGTACAGTTTATCGTATTTCTGCATTTAACGGCGTATTTGTCACTGATAGTCAAATGGGGAGCCATGCCGATGGCGATTGCGATACTGTTCTTTTTCAATTCCTGCGTGCTGTCGTGGGTCGTCGCCATCCCGATGATGATCGTCATGGCGATTACGGGACAAGAAGAAGCCACCATCATGCCGATCATTTATTTCGGAGCCGTAACGGTCGCGATTCTTCAGTTCCTGATCGTTCACCGGCTACGAGCCGTTGCCTCGCAATAGACGGATTTCCCACCGATCACGCCAAAACATCTGTTGCCAACTCGTGGCGACTCTTCTATACCCTATTCCCCCACACCAATTACGCATTGTGGCCAATGTCCACGTCGCCAAAAGTGATTCAGGGAGTCAGCAACAGAAATGGAATTCTCGCCGGGACGGCCTTTTCCGCAAGGAGCCCATTGGGATGGCAAAGGCGTCAATTTCGCGTTGTTTTCAAAGCACGCCACGCGCGTCGAGCTTTGTCTGTTTGATTCGGCGGCCGCACGGGCCGAGTCGTACTGCGTGCCCTTGTACGAACGGACCAATGAGGTCTGGCATTGTTATCTGCCAGGACTAAGGCCCGGACAACTCTACGGATACCGGGTGAACGGACCCTACGATCCTCATCACGGCCACCGGTTTAATCCGCACAAGGTTTTGCTCGATCCTTACACGCGCGCGTTGGGCCGCGATCTGCGCTGGTCCGACAGCCTCTTCGGATACCGGATCGGCGCCAAAGACGCCGACTTGATGATCGACGAACATAACAACGCCCACTATGCCCCCTTGGGAATCGTTACCGATCCGCATTTTTCATGGGGTAATGACCGGCCACCGCGGACTCCGTGGAACCACACGCTGATCTACGAAGCTCATGTCCGCGGCCTGACGATGCAACATCCGTCAGTGCCAAAGCACTTGCGCGGAACCTACGCGGGGATCGCCAGCAAACCCATCATCAAGCACTTAACACAGTTGGGCGTGACGGCGATTCAATTGATGCCAGTCCACCATAAAGTCGATGACCGTCATTTGATCGAAAACGGGCTGTCGAATTTCTGGGGATATAACACTCTGGGCTATTTTGCACCTGATACGCGATATTCCTCGCGCCGCACACCGCTGGAAACAATCCGCGAGTTCAAACGCATGGTGCGCAAGCTGCACCGCGCCGGCATCGAAGTCATTCTCGACGTTGTTTACAACCACACGGGTGAGGGCAGCCAGCTTGGTCCCACTCTTTCGTTTCGCGGAATCGACAATGCGTCGTACTATCGGCTGGAAACGAAAGACCGCCGGTTTTACACCGATTTCACGGGTTGCGGAAACACCTTGAACATGCAGACGCCGCAGGTCTTGCAACTGATCATGGACAGCTTGCGGTATTGGGTGACTGAAATGCACGTCGACGGTTTCCGTTTCGATCTGGCCAGTGCGTTGGCCAGGGAAGCTCGCGACGTCGACATGCGGGGCGCGTTTCTGGACGCCATCCATCAGGATCCTGTTCTCTCACGAGTGAAACTGATCGCGGAACCGTGGGACCTTGGTCCAGGAGGCTACCAAGTCGGAAACTTTCCCGTCCTTTGGTCGGAATGGAACGGCAAGTACCGCGATACCGTGCGACGCTTCTGGCGCGGCGACAGCGACGCGGCTCCGCAGTTCGCCACGCGGTTCTCGGGTAGCAGTGATTTGTTCCTGCACAACGGACGTGATCCCAGTGCCAGTATCAACTTGGTCACGTCGCACGACGGTTTCTGCTTGGCCGATTTGGTCTCGTACAACCACAAATACAACGGACACTCGAACCAAGACGGTGATAATCACAACGAGAGCTGGAATTGTGGAACCGAAGGCAAAACCGACGATCCGGCTGTCCTGGAATTGCGTGAACGCCAGAAGCGTAACATGATGGCAACGTTGCTGTTTTCGCAAGGCGTCCCCATGCTGCGGGCCGGCGACGAGTTGGGCAACACTCAACATGGCAACAACAACGCTTATTGCCAAGACAACAAAATCAGTTGGCTCGACTGGAATCTGTCACGTGAGCAGACTCGGTTTCTCGAATTCATCCGCAGAGTTGTGGGGATGTGGCGGCGGCATCCTGTTTTTCAGCGACACCGGTTTTTCCGCGGCCGAAGTCACGCTGATCAATCTTCGCTCGACATCCAATGGCTGAAACCCAATGGCGATGAAATGACCGATGCCGATTGGCACTCGACATCAGCGTTGTGCTTGGGAGTGCGGCTCGATGGCGACCTGATTGACCAACGGGACACACGTGGACGTGATGTCATCGACGATACAATGCTCGTGCTGATCAATGCCAGTAAACAGATCGTCCCGTTCTCGATCCCCGATCACGATTCGCAAGATGCCTGGCGGCTGCGCCTCGACACAACAGGAGTTCGGCAGGAATTACATCGTTATCGAAAAGACGATAGCTTCACGATGCAGCCAAATTCGCTGGCCGTGCTCAAATTACAGCCTGTCTGGCCAAAACTGTTTCGCGGGTTACGCAAGAAACTGCCCGAATCCGTCCATTTGCGCGCCGACGAACGCCACGAAATGAAACTCCCGCCACGCATCACGCCAGAAAAAGACGTGCCACCTCGCACTTCTGAGGTCGAACCACTCGACGGTCTCACGGAATCGGATTCGGTTAATTGAGCAGCGGCGTGCCGTTGCGAAAGTGCCCGTTCATTAGAGGTCGTTTCAAAACCCGTTTGTAACCAGAGCCGCAAAACTTCGGGATGTGGTAACCCCTCAAAGTCTTCCGAAACGGTGACGTGAAAACCTCCCGTTGGTGGTGTAACTGTTTTATTGGCATGTGCCACATCGGGTAAATCATTGTTCGCCTGAAAGGTGCGGAAATCATTGCCTTTGTGCGGTCGCGCGTCGCATCCGAGGTTTCGATGATGTCGGTTGTGCCAGTTTTGTGGCGTCGGCAAGCA
>CAUZVF010000774.1:0-3851 GCA_963582955.1 Planctomycetota bacterium | reverse complement strand
ACCAGATTGGTTTTGCCAGGACAACAATCGGTCCTTCCAAAACGGTCTTTTCGGCACCGTCCAACATCAATGAGTTGTGGACCCACCCGGTTCCGCTTTGCACGTCGGACAACGGATTTCCTGGAAATCCGCCCCACGGCGAACTCACGATCGCGAAAATCAAACCCGGCCAATGATTGATTCCAATCGAGCCGTAACGCAGTCGCGCCAAGCATTCGTCCCACAGTCGTTTGTTAGCAGTTTGCCGCCGAAAGCTGGGTGCAACAGTTAATGCAGCACAAAGAGTTCCCCACAAACGGTCGTTCATGAAGTCGACGGCGATTGACAGAAACTCGTGTTCGGAACGGGCATCAAGCGGAATCTCGGCCGAGACACAGGCGAAGGATTCTTCTTCGAGAAACCGCGGTGATTCGTCGGCGTTGACGTCACGGATCAATGTCCAAGGCAGTTCGCCATTCGACTGAGAGTCAGACTTGCCGGCAAAGTGGCAGAACCGCTCGACAGCGCCGGGATAATACGCCTGTCGCGTCGGAGTTTGATCCAACACTTGTTGCAGGTAGCCCAGAAACTGCTCACGCTGCGGCCAGTGTTTCCACGTCAGAATCACACGCGTACCGACGCAATTGAAGGCGGCGTTGTTTGTGAGCGACGCGGCCACGTTTTCGGCTTGAAATCGCAACTGACGATTCGAGTATTTTCCGGGGACAATCACCCACGGGCTGACGTTTCCAAGTTCACTAGTAATCGGCTTCTTCAGTACGGGGTCGTTGTCGCGTTTGCGGCGTTCGCGTTCGTTGCCGGCCGGTCCCCAGACGATGGCGTCGTGTGACTCGACGGCGCCGGTGATGTGGACTTCATCGACCGCATTGTGGCTGATGGCCGCCGCGCCGACTTCCGCGCCGCCGTGGACGATCTTCAGGAAGCCGTTTTCGATCAACGGCGAGAACGCGCGTTCGAAGATCGGTCCCAAGTACTCATTGACCGGATGCATCTTCAACAGGACACGCTGATTGTCGATAAAGATTTTCGAGAACGCGTCGGTGACGGGGATGCCCGAAACGTTGCCGGCACCCAAAACGAGTGCAATCCCTGACTTGTCGCGATGCGAGTCTTTGTACGATGTCGCGAGGTGCTCGTGCAGATTCTCGTGATTGACATGACTCTGCATCCATGTCCGTGCATGAAAACCGAGAAATACAACTGAATCAAACAGCCCCTTGGCCGGCAACACGGGGACTTGTAATTGTCCGTTGGCACCCGTGCGAACACGGCCCGGCAATGTTGGAATTCCAATGCGGCCAATGCTCTCGAGACTATGGATCAGCAACCGTAGAAATCGAACGGTGACGATTGGCCCGGCCAAGATTTCTTCGGCCCGGCATCGGCTTCCTTCCGGAATCCCCTTCGCGCGGCACGACTCGTCGACCCATTCGGTTGCGTTGCGCATCACGCCGTCGATGCAGCGTTCGGCCAGTTCGATCCGTTCGCGCACCGACGCGTTCACCAGCCGGTCATGGCTTACCAGCAGTTCAGTCAGTTCCTGTTCCACCGTAATTCGGGCCTCTGTGTTAACCGCAACGCCATTACCGTGTGCAACTTCATCGTCACGCCGAGCGTCAGCCGGGCGAATCCCGCATTGTGCCGATTTGACAACGTTTTCTGTAGTCATGCAGTCGACTCCGCCACGGTTGCGGTTTCAACTTCGTTGATCGCCGCGTGCTGCTCACGCAATTCGCGACGTAACACTTTCCCCAAAAACTTACGCGGAAGATCGCCGTTCAGAATCTCGACGATACTTGGCCGTTTGTGTTTGGCGAGGTTCTCGGATGCGAATTTGTTGAAATGTTTTTGGTTGAATGTGACGTTTGGATCAGTCTCAATCACGGCTTTGACAATTTCGCCGCGACCGGGATCGGGGAATCCGATGACGGCAACGTCGGCGACTCCAGGACATTGTCGCAGCACGTGTTCAACGTCGGTGGGATAGACGTTGAATCCAGATGTGATAATCAGATCTTTAATACGATCGACGATACGGAAGAACCCGTCTTCGTCGCAGGTGGCCAAATCTCCCGTGTGCAACCATCCGTCGCGAATGACGGCGGCGGTTGCTTCGGGGTCCTTCCAATAGCCGGCCATGACTTGCGGACCGCGAATCACTAATTCCCCGACTTTAGAAGGGGCGAGAGTGTACACGCCGGTCTCTTCATCGACAATACGAGCTTCGGTGTCGGGCATCGGCAGCCCGATCGTGCCCAGGCGGTTGGTCCCATCGAGCGGTCCCGTATGCGTCACCGGACTGGCTTCCGACAGGCCATAGCCTTCGACCACGGTGGCGCCGGAATGCTCGGCGAATTCGTTGGCAATGGCCGGATCCAACGGAGCGCCGCCGGAAATGCAGTACCGCAATTCCTTGAAGTCGATCGGTTTGCGGCGCAACAACTCATTCAGAGCCGTCAACATGGCCGGCACCGCCGGAAACACGGACGGCTGGTGTTCTTCGATCAGCCGCAGTGCCACTCGTGGAATAAACCGGTGATGCAGCACCAGAGTCGCCGCCATCGCCGCGCCGTTCATGACACACGTCGACATGCCGTAACTATGGAAGAACGGCACGATACTGAGGATCTTGTGTTTCCCAATGTCCTTTCCCGCCCAGTGCAACAGTTGCCACGCATTGGCCACCAGATTTCGGTGCGTCAGCGTGACGGCTTTGGGCCGTCCCGTCGTACCACCCGTGGGCAAAATAAATGCGGGATCATCGATCGAATCGGGTTCGACCGGCTGAAACTGCCGGTCGCTCTGAACCAATTCATCCTCGTAGAAATGCTGATTCGGAGCATCCGCCGCCAGCCAGAATCCCAGTCGGCAAATCTTGGCGAACGCGTAACCCAATCGCTGCCAATGCGGCAACCGGTCTTTCATCGTTGTGAAGATCACGTGTTCGGGACGGAAATCTCCACGCGTGACCAACGGCGCCAACAGGTCGAGCGACACGACAACTCGGCAATCGGTCACTCTCAACATCGCCGAAACTTCGGACGGCACCATTAACGGGCTCAGCGCGACGACGATGCCGCCGGCCATCCAAATGCCATTCAACGTTGCCAGGGTTTCTGGCATGTTCGGCAGCATGATGGCCACGCGGTCGCCCGGTTGAACTCCCATCCGCACTAACATGTGGGCAACGCAGCGAGCTTGCTCATGCAGCTCACGATACGTCAGATGTTGTTTGTAGTAGATGCAGGCTTCTCGATCGGGGTAGGATTTCGCGGTCTGTTCGAGCAGCCCCCACGCTGGAATCTTCGGATACTCCAACGTCGTCGGCACACAAGCTGGATAATGGGCCAACCACGGAGCGTTGCGTGGATTTCGGATGTTGTGTTTCGGATTGTTTTGCATAACACTCGCTCCCCGTTCTCTGCTCCCGTTCTGAACCATGACTTGCATGCGCAGCCGCGAATTGTTTGCCGACAGCCGAAACCGATACGGCGACTTAACGAAATTCCGTAATGAGGGGACAATCAATCCGTGGAACAACTCGTCGGCGAACTCGATACGAAGCCCTACCGAATCTGTATCCGTGACGAACGCAATATGAAATGATGTGAGCCGATGGTTTATCGCAAAGGGAAACGACCAACGACTCGAATGGGATCCATCAGCAACATAAATTCTACGCCCGTATCAACCTCGGTCAATAAGTGGTTTGAACGTGGAGCATAAGATTGGGGTTCCTACACTTCTTTTTTCGAGTCTTCAGGGCGGATATCTGTATAGAGAACAACCCGATTTGGCAATTTTTTCCGAAATTTCCGATAAAACGGATTTCAATGGCGTTCAATTAGCAA
>CAUZVF010000773.1:0-3854 GCA_963582955.1 Planctomycetota bacterium | reverse complement strand
CGTCGAATGTTGAGATAGTTGCGGCCCTCGCTCTTCGCCGCCTCGCGGTCTGCCTGGATTTGCTCAGGCGTGTCAAAGTCACGGTACGCCTTGCCTTCGGACAACAGCCGATCAGCCGCTTCGCGATACAATTCCGCACGCTGCGACTGGAAATAAGGAGCATACGGGCCGCCGACCTCAGGGCCTTCGTCCCAATCGAGTTCCAACCATCGAAACGCATTGAGGATTGGTTCCAACGCGGCCTCGACGTTTCGCTCACGGTCGGTGTCGTCGATTCGCAATATGAATTGGCCTCCGTTGTGCCGTGCCCACAGCCAATTGAAAAGAGCCGTCCGCATGCCACCAATGTGCATGTAACCCGTCGGGCTGGGCGCAAATCGAGTGCGAACGGTCGTCATGAGCGAAAATTTCGTAAGTTTGGGAATGGATGGTGATTATGGCGGTGTGGATCATAGGAGACGTTGCGCAAGAGGGTCAAGCAGGCCAACTTCGCAAAAATGGATCAAGAATCACGTCGCCGGCGTTTGAATTTGCAAGGATCAGTTTGGCGATCAACTTCACAGGTTTCTTGGAAGCCCCTCGAATAGATTTTGGCACACGGTACGTCCCATAACTCTCACAGTGGTGGGGCATCAAGACCGAAGAGGTGTTGCCAGAGAAGAGGATCGCGGCCAACAAATCGGCATCCCAGGTCCGACCTGTCGCTGGAGTTGTTTTCGGAAGGCCGCCAGAGTTGCTTAGTCGGTTTTCTGAAAATCTATGTTGCAACTCGCGTATCGATATACGGCTGTAATCGACGGAGGCGTCGCGGGTCTTGCAGCTTCTTGAATGCCTTTTCCTCGATTTGACGAATTCGTTCGCGCGTGACTTGGAAGATCAAGCCAACCTGCTCCAGAGTGTACGGAAAGCCGTCGCCCAGTCCAAAGCGCAGCTTGATGATCTCACGCTCGCGGTAGGTTAGCGTATCGAGAACCTCGTGGATGTTTTCTTTCAGGGATTCGCGTGCCGCCGATTCGACGGGATGTTCGGCTTCGTCGTCCGCGAGGAAGTCGCCCAGCGTGCCGTCGTCCGAGTCACCAATCGTACGGCTAAGACTCGATGGCAACTGCGCGGCTTTCAGCAGTTGTTTTGTCTCTTCCAGTTCGACACCGGTGGCCCTTGAGAGTTCCTCGGGCGTCGGATCGTGAAAACGTTCTTGCGAGTATTCATGCGTGGCTTTGTTCAATGACGTCAAAACCGAGCCCATGTGGATCGGTAAGCGGACCAGCCGGCTGGTGTCGGCGATGGCCCGTGTGATTGATTGGCGAATCCACCAAGTGGCGTAAGTTGAAAACTTGAAACCGCGCAGGTACTCAAATTTTTCGACGCCACGCATCAAGCCGGTATTTCCTTCCTGAATCAAATCCAGAAAACTGAGGCCGCGCTTCCGAAATTTCTTGGCGATCGAAACGACCAGCCGCAAATTTGCCGCGGCAATTTGTTGCTTGGCCTTTTCATAGGCGGCATCACGCTGATTGAGACGATCGACGCGTTGCCGAATGCTCTGCGGCGTCTCGAGCGTTTGCATCATCAAGTCGTCGAGTTGTAATTGCAGCGATTCACGCTCGGCGGACTGATGCGGACCGCAACTGTTGATTTGTTGATCCAAAGCTTGCATGTGATCGGGCAGGGCTCGAAATTTCTTGACGAAAGGCTTCAATTTCTGCTCGCGCAGACCCAGTTCTTCAACCAACGTCGATATCTTGCGTTGACGCTGGACTAGGGATTGTTCAACGGCCGATCGCTTTTTACGCGTCAGTTGCGGATCTTGGAGTGTTTGAAAATCTTCGGCATTCTGTTGACGTAACACCGCCGAGGTTTCCAGATTCGGCCTGAGCCGGCCCTCGATTTGTTTGCGGCTGCGACAGTGGACGGCGGATTGTTCGAGCGTTCTGTCAAACGGCAATTCGGCGCGTTCCACCCGAGAAATGATATCAACGGCTTTGTCGAGGATGAATTCGCATTGCAGCATTTCTCGCCGATACCGCTTGCCGGTCAGCTCGACTTTCTTTGCCAGCGCGATTTCCTCGTCGCGAGTCAGCATCGGAATCTGGCCGATCTGTTGCAAATACATCCGCAAAGAATCCGCGTTGACGCCGGCGCCGTCATCGACCAGCCACTGATTCGACGGTCGCGATTCCGGACGATTGACATTCGACGACAACCGCTGATTGGCATTTGCCGAACGGCGTCGTCGCGGTTTGGGCGAGACAGCCGGCGCGTGATCGCGGACTTCAAGATCGTGCTCTTCCAAGCACGCGACCAGGACGCACAGAGCATCGGCTTGCACGGCTTCATTGGGCAAGTAATCGCACACTTGCGAGAATTCAACGAATCCGTGCGATTTGCCTTGCCGGACCAGTTCATTCAGCTTTTCATCGAAACGATTCACGGTTTTCTCCAATTGATTCGAGCAACGTGTTTCCGATTCCATTCCTTACGTATGGTCGCTCATCAAACAGCCAGTTGCTTTTGGCGTACTTCTTCCAGCACTTCCATAATAGCCGTTGGTGTTTTCGCTTGCCTCAGAAAATTCAACGTCAATTCGTCTTGGAACAGGACCGAGACTTGTTGCAATATCGATAAGTGTTCATCGGGACGATCGGGAGACGAAAGCAACAAAAAGACGATGTCGACTTTCTCGCCATCAAGGCTGTCGAAATCGATGCCGTCGTGAAATATCGCGAACGTGCAAACGGGTGTCTCGATGTCGTTGTGCCGGGCATGTGGAATCGCGACGCCGCGTCCGACGCCGGTGGTTCCCAGTTCTTCGCGTTTCAACACGGCCTCGGCCAATTCATCGCCAGCGGCTTGGCCCAGAACATCGGCATCCGCGAGAGCGGTGATGATCCGGCGAATTGCGCCCGGTTTTGTGTCGGCGTCTAAATCGATTCTAATGGCATCGACACAGACCAAGTCAACAAGTTCCATGGTTTTCCCTCGATTCGTTTACGTTGAGCATATTCTGAATACGTGTGATCAATTCCGGTGCGCTGAATGGTTTTCGTAGAAAATGGCTAACACCCGATTCTTCGGCCGTTTGTTGTGTCCGCGCATCGGCATGTGCCGTGAGCATTATCGTGGGAATGGCGCGGCCATCGTCGTTAAGTTGTTCCAACAGCTCCAACCCGTTCATCTCGGGCATCTGATAATCGAGAACAAGACAACCGCGCCGCCGAGCAACATCAGCAGCCAGGAATTCTCGGGCGGACGCAAACGTCTCGACATTCATCTGCTTCGACTTCATCAACAACCGCAACGCCTCCCGAATTTCAGGATCGTCGTCGACAATGAAGACCGTTGCGTCCGCGGCAGTTTGTTCGGCAGTATCATTCAACGGAATTGGTGCTCGCCTGTCGAAAGGAATACAATCGATGTTGATTCTTGGCTGAAACCGTTTTCTATACTCATTCCGGCCGAGAATTGCGGTTTTGCCTCGCTATCTCTACTGTGCAACCCTCAAAATCTGACCGTACTGAGTATGATTATCGCCAGAACGGACGAGCCGTCTATTTAAGAAATTGCAAGCGCACCTAAGAAATTGTTAAGTGTACGCACGAACCAGCCGCCACGCGCTAGCGTCCGGTTCTCGGGGATTTGAAACAACCGGATGCTAGCGCGTGGCGGCTGATGAATAATGGTTAGCGCTGAATTATTTAGGATCGTTTCGATGCCAAATCCAACGGTCGAGTTTTCCGACGTCCAGACCGCGCGAGCTCGCATTAAAGAGTTCGTCAAACGCACTCCCGTGATCACGTGTGCGACACTCGACCGAATGGCCGGACGCCGGTTGTTCTTTAAGTGCGAAAACCTGC
>CAUZVF010000772.1:0-3858 GCA_963582955.1 Planctomycetota bacterium | reverse complement strand
AAGCAGGCATCGTGCGGATGAATGAACTTTCCGTTTTTCCAGCGAGCGGGTTGGCGGCGCATCGAGAAATTGTCACCCAACACTTGCTTGCGCCACGCCGGATCGTCGCCGAGATGCGTAATGACTTTGTTGTTCGCGTCCAACAGAGTCATCCGGGCGTGCAGATCGGAAACCAACATGACGTCGCCGCGGATGTCGATATCGGCGGGAAACAGCATGTCATCGAAGAAGCTGATGTGCTTGCCGTCACGCGTGAAGTATTGAAGACGTGCATTGGCCCGGTCGGCCACAACCAGAGCCGGCTCGCGGCCGGGGCGGTCGTCCCACCATAATCCGTGGGGCGTGGCAAGCTGTCCGGGGCCGCTGCCTCGGCCTCCGAAGTGGCCGACGACGCGAGCATCCTTGTCGTATCGAATCACGTAGTCCGAACCGTATCCGTCACCGACATAAAATCCACCGTCGGGAGCGAAAGCGATATTGGTCGGACTGAATTTCGTGCCTTTCCCATAGTTGCCCGGAGTCTTGACTTTGAATGGCTTCGCACCTTTGTACACGTCAATCTTCGGAGCTTCCTGTTTCCAAACTACTTCTCCTTTCAGAGTGGTCTTGGCGATGTATCCCTTATTGTCACACAGGTATAAGTATTCGGTTCCATCATCTTTTCGAATGTCGACGCCGTGCCCGCCGCCGTGATATTCCTTCCCGAACGATCGGACAAATTGCCCCTTCCCGTCGAAGACAACGACGGCATCCTGCACGTCGGCCGTCTTTGTTCGGTGCTTGATGTAAACCAGCCCTTCCGCATCCACTGCCGTACCATGCGTGTCCTGCCAGCGAATGTGTTTTGGCAGTTGCATGCAGTCGTGATGAACTTCGTAGCGATGCCCTTCAACGCCGATCACAGGCGGTTTGGTCCCGGATTTATCTTCGGCACCGAGGATCGCGGGCGCGCACGAGGCAGCCAACGCCATGCCGCCGGTTGTCTTGAGAAATTCGCGTCTGGATGCATTGGGTTCGGCCATCGGATATGTCCTCTCGACTGTGGATTGAATTAAGTGACGATTTTCGCGTCAACATAATTAAACCCGTGCCGCAATATTTGACAAGTCCGGCTGACGTTTCGTTTCTCGTCCAACAAACGCAATAAAACCAATACAAACTGTCAATCTCGCACGACTAGCCCGGATTATTCATGAACATTCGGTAATTCGACGGAAGTAATTGTGAGCACAATGGTTCCGCCAAA
The DNA here is from genome assembly GCA_963582955.1 of Planctomycetota bacterium. Lineage (GTDB taxonomy): Bacteria > Planctomycetota > Planctomycetia > Planctomycetales > Planctomycetaceae > CAUZVF01. The sequence goes on along the minus strand of CAUZVF010000772.1, from coordinate 2,612 downwards.
GTCTCGAAATACACAGTGTTGGCGAGCGGCATGCGTCAGCTTGCCGGCAAACCCTGAACATCGTTGTCGGAAGGCTAACGCCTACCGCTCGCCTGAATAATCCGGGCTGGGGGGATGCCGGATGCAGCAGTGGTTCCATGGATTCGAACGAAGTATGTCGACTCGGTGGGCGACCTCGACGAGCGGAGGCGGCAGCGATCGGCCGCATCGGATTCGATCTGGTCGTTAGCCGCCGTGTCGACCAGCAATTCGTAGTTAAGGAACGGGGCGGAAAAATTAAACTGGTATCTTTCCAACCTCTGGGGTCAGGCAATCTCCGCAGTGGCAGTACGGCTCTTCATCTTGTTGTGTTTCACACTGACCGGTTGCAGCGACCCAGGCTTGGAACTGTCCGAACAGCTTGGATCCAGCGACGTTGAACAGCGTCGCGCCGCGGCACGAACGCTGGGTGAGATGGGCGAACAAGCCGTGTCAGCCATTCCCGCGCTCAGTCAGGCGGCAACAACCGATACCGATGCCGACGTGCGCAGGCTAAGTGCGCACGCTCTGGGCCAGATTCCAACCGACACGGACGACTCATTGTCCGCATTGAAAACAGCTCTGACGGACAGGGACGTGAAGGTAAGGGCAACGGCTGCGTACGCGATCTTCAATCTGGTTCCTACGGATGCCTCGATTGTTCCCGTTTTGATCGAATCCGTTCAGGCAGGCGACGTGAAGGCGATTGTCGTGCTTGGCCGGCTCGGTCCCACGGCAAAGGACGCCGTTCCTGTTTTGGCGAAAGCCTTGCTCGACCGCCGTCACAATCTGGTTCGGTTAAAAGCCGCGCAGTCGCTGCAAGCAATCGGACCAGCCGCCGCATCCGCCGTCCCGGCTCTGCGACAACTCTCGAATGATCGTGATGTTGATGTCCGTGCCGCGGCGAGCCAGGCCATTGTCGCGATTGAACATTGAGCCGATTCCCGGCCTACGACTTCTTCTGTTTGGCTTCAGCCATCCATTTTCTCAACATATCACGCAACATGCCGAGTTCCTTGAACAGCCGTTTTGTGTCGGCGTGAGCATGCTCTAAACACCACGGCCCGCGGAATCCCGATTCCCAGCCGATCGTGAAACAGCGTTTCAATTCGTACAACTTGTGTTCGCCGGCGGGTCCCATATCACGGGCCTTGTAATCACACGTGACTGCCAGCGGGAATGTTCGTTTCAATCCCGCGTATCGCAGTTCGTTGCTGTTCCAATTTCCCGTATCCGGACACGCGGCCACGTTGCGTCCAATCGCTTTGATCAGCTTCACGACGGAATCGGGATCCCCCTGCATCCAACCAAAATTCTCGACCAACATCTCGACATTGCGTTCCGCTCCGTAGTCGCAAAGCTCGCGATAACTATCGACATGAATCTTCGTGTCCGGGGTTTCCTTCAACGGCAACGGCCGCGCCCACAACAGACCGAGACGCGACGCGGCGTCGATCGAGCGTTTGTAAGCCGTCAACGCTTTTTGCCGAACGTCCTTATCGCGGCTGTTCATGTCGAGGCCGCGCTGATTCAGTTTTAGATTGGTCAGAATGCAACCGGCATCGGCGGCAGCGGCTCGTACCTTATCCAGATATGCGGGCTTTTCCGAAGCGAGCGTCGACGTATTCAGGTCAATGACCTTCATATTAAGTTCTTCTCGCATGATCTTAGGCAATTCCAACAGCGTGAACTTTCGATCGCCACGCCCTCCGGTTTGTGCACCGACGGAAGACGTTGTGATTCCGATTTCACCGTTCAAGCTCTTCAGGATTTGTGCCTTCCTGGCATCGTGCGATTTGGGCTCGGCCGACTTCAGTTCGGTTGTTAACAATGCCGCCAGAACTGCCGTGCTGGAACACAAACAATCACGCCGAGTGCCGTTCATTGGATTCTCCTCGAAGTACTACGCTGTCAAGTAGTTTTGATGACTATTCCGCATTCTGTCTGACCTCGATTTTCAAGGAGCCCGCGTTGTCGTCCAGTTCGCCAGGAAAATCGTTGATTCGAAAATAAAGAGTGCCCGTGGTTGCCGCTATGAATTTGCGACCGCTTCCGATTGGAATTGTGTCGAGCATTGGCTCTCGTTGTAATTCCCCCGTCCCCGTTTCACAACGAATGGCGGCCAACAGCATTCCCAACGGCCGCCCGTCACAGTAGCGAAACGAAATGCCGTTCGCCTCGCTGACCCACGGTTTTGGTTTTTGCGCCACGGTGAATCGCCCATCCGGCTTGACCTCATATTCCTCACCTTGCCGGACAAGGATGTGGCTTGATTGCCATCCTCTGTCGACGGCGATCGAGATTGACTTCGATTCACCGACAGCCTTCAGCGGTTCGCCGCGCTGAAACTTGATCGCCATGCGTTCGAAGTCGTACCCATGCTTCAATGAGGCAGCGAATACGGGCCACTCGGTCCAGATATCAGGCAAGTCATGACTGTAGAGGCCGTGGAATGTGCGTTTGAAATCGGCTCTTCCCAAGTCGCGGGCCAGTTCACCGAATCGGTCTCGATAGCGCGGGTGCGAGTCGAGAAAACTGCTTAACGCCCATACCCAAGCATACGTAGTCACCTTTATCTCATCGCTACTCTTCAA
>CAUZVF010000771.1:0-3859 GCA_963582955.1 Planctomycetota bacterium | reverse complement strand
TTTCATCTCCAAACCGCTGCTGCTGATACCGGGCCAGGAGTCGGACAGCCTGGAAAAAATCAAATTGAGATGCTTCGTCGAACAATTGATCGACTACCGAAGCACCTTCGCTCCGGTTCTCGGCGGCCATCGGCAAACTTCCTTACGCTGTTTTGTCTTGAGCACCAATGCTGTGAACGAATTGACCGAAGTATACAATGCAAAAAATCGTTCGAGAACGGAAGCGAAAAGAAATAGCCCGGTTCCGATAAATCGTTCCTCGTCTAGTTCGAGTTCGATCTCCGTTCCTCTTGCAAATCCTGTCTCGACGACACGCGAGCCTGTCACACTCTGGATTTCGGTTCCCACGCCGATGCGGCTGACAATTCGGCGGCTGTCAATACTAAGAATTCCATCAAATGGGAATGGATCGTCAGGGGGGCGCACGATGTCGTAAACCTTCAACATTTCTCTCAAGGTCCTTGCACCTTCATCGCCTCCGTTGATCGATAGATGATTCAGAGACAAGTGCGAGATCAGGCGCCACAATGCCGCGTGGTGCAATCCCGGTCGACGAGTCGGTGACGGGGGCATTAAAGCATCAATGCGACCGATTGGGCCACCTTGTTCCAATTCAAGCTTGGGACGCCCTCCACCAAACGGTAGCCGAGACGGCAGGTCGCGGTTCAGACACGTGGTTTGTATCGTAAGAACGTGATCGGCCGCAGCTTGTGGGTCAAATTCGAGGTCGACCATGGAAATATACACATCAGTACCTGTATCCGGTTGATCTTCGCGCCTACGCCCTTGTTGTCGATCGGTGAACCAGTATTTCCGCTCAGAAGAGGGCTGATCCGCATGCCGATTCGAATACAGTGGTGCAACCACTTCCATGATTCCTTCCGTATCGGTTACGTTGACTGCGTCGACCGAGAATACTTCCGTTGCCATTTCACGCCGCGCATCGGGAATAATTTGGTAACGCGTATCTTTTTGAGTGAGACGGATCGGCTCGGCGGTGTTCTGAAAAAGATTCACAACCGGTGTGCAGCCCAATTGAAATGTCTGTGTCGAGACGTATGGCTCGAGGTGTTCGAGTCGGCGATTGATATACACGAATAACTCTGCGTGTGGATGCGCCCAATTTTCGAGCGCCGTATCCAGACCAGCAAAGTCAATGAACAGAAACTTCTCCGGAAACGCAAAATATTCTCTGAGTAATTGGTACGATCTCGGTGTTCGCGTGGAATGTGGTAAGAGTTCCTCATTTTGCCCAAATCCGACCTGCTGAATAAATGAACTATCGAGAATGTGAGGCTCGGGGTCATCGGGGCCATTCGCGACTGCAATTCCCAGCGCGTTGTTGATCAGCATTTCGTAGAGTTCATGAATGTATTGCCGTTGTCCGTTCAGAAAGAAACGTATCGATTCCAGACTGAGCTGTTTGAGTGGGATCTCGCGATCGTAGCACTCCAGGCGCAGACGGAGCACGCACTTTGCATCCTTTAATGCGGGCGTTTGCGGTGCAGCGAACGGCGGCCCGCTAATCGACGCTGAAGCGAGCCGGACCGGCCAAAGTGTCACAGGGTAGCTGGACCGGAAACGGGCGGAATTACCGCCGACCGGCTCACTGACCAGAGTGGAGTGCCGTGGAATTGAGTAACCTGAAGTGAGTTTGCCAGCCGTCTCACTTAACACAAACTGGACTACTGTCATCGAGGGAATCGGAGAGAGATAATGTGGGTGCAGGATTTCCAAGAGTGACTCGGCGATCTCTGGAAAATCGTCGTCTAACTTCTTTCGAATGCGTGCGGTCAGAAAGGCAAATGCCTGGATCAATCGCTCAACATGTGGGTCGTCACTGGCAGTAGCGTTCAAACGAAGCCGGCCGGCAATTTTGGGATACGTTTTCGAAAAGTCATCGCCAAGCTGGCGGATATAAGCCAGCTCTTTGTTGTAGTAAGACAGCAACTCTTCACTCATTAAGCGCCACCCTCATTCTGAAATGTCTCGCCGCTCTCATCCAAGTCAACGTGAAATACGACTGATTCCGGCAGAGTTCCAACACTTGCCCGAATTTGGAGCCGAAGTCTCTGATCAACCGAGTCTGACGACGGAACGACTTTGATCTCCAATTCGTGAAGTCGCGAATCGTGTCGGTTAACGATAGCCGATACGGCGTTTTGCAGTTGGGAATCGCCGCGCTGGGCGATCCCTGAAAAATCCGGAAGTCCATAACTGAGTACGGAATCGTGCAATTCCCGGAGATGTTCCGGACACGACACGACTTGAGCACGTGTGTTTAGAAGATTGGAGACGTCTTGAATGATCGATTGGATCATCTGATCAACGGTTTCACGCGGCGTCTGCCTCGCCTCATGTCTGACCTGCGAGTCGTCGTCGATCAGTCGGTCAACCAACGATGGAAACAGTGAGTATTCGTCGTCTGTCGGCAACATGATGCAAAGATCGGAATTGGTTTCAAGTTGGCTTCACGGATCATGGGAAGAATTCATACTGCCCGTGTCAGTCCGCCAAGGGGACGATTCTGAAACGAAGGCAACTCGGTCTTAAATTTCACGGCGGCATCGGCTTCCTTTGGATCCAGATGAACTTTCATGTGGATCGTACAAAAGTAACAATCTGGATTTGTGGGATTCTCACGAATCTGAATCGATGCCTCGCGAAGCGGATATTGGCCGCGCGAACTTGGGCTCGGAGTTGGGTCCGCAATGACATAACCCTGAATCCATTGATTTAGATAAAGACTCAGTTCACGGGGACTCGTAAATTGACCAATCTGGTCTCGGACCATGACCTTAACATAATGTGCAAATCTCGAAACGCACAGCATCAAGTCCAGTCGAGCGGAAAGAACCGAGTTGGCTTGAGCAAAGCGATTCACATATTCTTTCGGCCGATTCACGGAGGGCGCGTTATAAAACGCGGCGAATTGCGTGTATTTACAATGGCACAATGGGATGAAACCTCGAGTCGAAAAACGACGATCTAACTCGTCAGTTATGCAAACGTCGGTCTCGAACTTGGGCGCGACTCCCGCTGAATCGGTGTCGAAGGAATCGCCTGGCAACCCGGTGACCAAACCACCGCCAATCATGTCGCGAGTCGTGCCCAAAGCGTCCTCGAACCAAGATGTTGTCGAGAAGGACCTGGCGGCGACTGCTCCAAAAGCATAGACGGCATTACCCCATAGGTAGTTGCGATACGACCTACCTCGCACTTCCTCGCGAAAAGGGAACCGATCATTGCGTGCCGTATAATTGCCGTAGGGGCGGCGCACCAGGACACGAGGCAATGTTACTCCGACGAATCTGGCGTCTTCGGACGAACAAAAGCTACGCCAAGGAATGTACTCGAGTTGGGCAAACGTCTTTTCGAGATCGATTCCTCGACTCAAATCATCGAAGGATTCGAGTCCAAACAACTCCGGCCGAGCCCCGACCACGACGGGCGCGAATGCGGCGGCAGCCACACTGGCCAACGATTTCAGGACCGCAATGTCATCTGTCGGATGGTCGACCGTTACGCGATGCGAGACATCGTAGTCCGCTAGCAAAAGCCCAAACGGACAACCGCCTGGCATACCGAATTCTTCTTCATAGACTTTCTTAAAGAGCTGAGTCTGGTCGAACTCGATTGCTCGTTCACTGTCTCTCGAAAGCTCCTCCCAAGTCACGTCGAGAACGCGAATCTTGACGTTTCCCGAATCGGGCGTGTGACGCAACAAATAGAAAAGTCCTCGCCACGTTGCTTCGAGTTGTTGAAAACGGCGATGGTGAAGGATGTCATTAATGATTTGGTTGAGAACACGATCGATCAGTTCGATATCACGATTGATCAAACTGACGATCAATTCCCG
>CAUZVF010000770.1:0-3864 GCA_963582955.1 Planctomycetota bacterium | reverse complement strand
GTTGCTATCAAACTAGACGAAGCAGTTAGCAATATCAACAACGTCAAACTTGGTACAAATGATTTGATGACGTACATTTGCCGGGCAATGTGCCAACAGGTTTTTCGGATACTTCCCCTTACGATTAATGCAACGCGATCGCGCGTCCCGGCCCGCCGTGGCAGTCTCGGATCTTAATGGCGGCGAACAGGAAATACGCGTTCTTTGGTAACTTGCCGACGTTCGTTAGAAACTCGACACCGACCATCTCGAGACTGCCCAGCGCCCAGTAGGTCATCAAGGCCCGCTTCGGATCGACGCCGCCGAGATCGGGAGCATCGGTCGCGACGCAGCGAATCCCCTTCTTCGCCAGAAACAGAATTGTGTCCGGCCCCGGTGCCGGCCAGCCTTCGCTGTTTCCGTTTAACGGATCGGCCATCAGAGGTGCATCATCCGGTTTTGGTTTGAAGTGTTTGTCAACGTGGCCCGTGTGGAAGATAACAATGTCACCGCGATTGAGTTCTCCGTTCGCCTTTTCGAACTTCTTGATCGTGGCCACGGTGATCTCGGGCGAGGCCGGCCATCGCTGTTTGTTGGTCGTTCCGACGAGATTCGTGACGTCGATCACGCGCGCGTTACCGCAGGTCCACTTCAACGGAACTTTTTCGGTTGTCATGTTACTCGTTCCGCGTTGTCCGTACTTGCGGTTGTACTCGGCCAACCAGGCTCGGACCTGCGGAGGGTAATCGACCTCGACCCCTTCCGGCGGCAGGGCATACGACGGTGGAACCAAATGCGTGCCCGCCATGCTGTCCATGATGTGTGTGTGGTGATAAAGGTCCAGATTCTTCGCGTAGAGAAAATCGACTTTCAGATAAGGGTGCCGATGATTGCCAACTCCAGCGCCCGGCGAAGAGACTGGCAAGTCCGTCGAAAGAACGACTGACAAATCCGTGGCTCGTTTGTTTTTCGACGAGTCGATCAGTCGGTTCGGCAAGTCTCCACCAACGACTGCGAACGCGCGGCCTTCTCCGTACGGGCCGCCCTTGTGTTTCGGTCCCAGGCAGCAATAAAACGAACCCGTTGGCGGCAATTGGCTCAATCCAGTAGCTCCCTCGGTCCAGATCATGCCGTACTTCAACCCGGCATAATGAGTCGGCTCGGCCAGGTTGGGCAGCGGTCCCATGCTAGGGCTGTCGGTGCCGAGGTTCATGACCTTCTTGCTCGCCAGATACTCCATGCAATCGGGATCGGGGTTTGGAAATCCCGGCGTTTTGCGTTCCAGCGGATCGGCAACAAATCGTCTTCCCGCGGGCAATGGGCGATAGTACTTGTCGCTGTAACCGCTGCGGAACAAAACCACGTCTCCGAAGCGTACGTCCCGATGTTTCTTCTCGAATCGTTTCACATGTTCGCGCTTCACGAGACTGCTAACGCCTTTGGCTCCCGTGTCGAGCAGATCGCGAATGTCGACGACGCACGCTTCGCCGCCGAATTGCCATGCGGAAATCGTTTCGGTGAACGCGTTACCAAACGGACCTGAGTTTGGAAACTTCAACTCGGGCCGGGCCACCGAATGAGTCGGCACGTCAATCTGTGTACCCGTGTTGCCATCGATTGTCAGGATGTCGACGTTGTAGGGACTGTCGAGACCGATCGTTTTGATGTGGGTGATCTGAAAATTGGGAAAGCCCTGTGGCCAGGTGCAGGGATAATCGGACGCGACCAATAGTGACAGATCGACGACTTTCGATTCTTCGGCCAAGGTGAACGCTGTTCGGCTGCCAGCGGTCAGCAACACGATTAAGGCAGCCAATGTGATTCTCGAATGGGATTTCGTCATCGACATTCTCCGTGGGGGCCAATCGGTTTCAGTTCATTGTCCGGGATATTGTCGCCTTTAGCTCGACGAAGTAGCGCTGCTTTCGCGGAACGAAAAGCGACTTTGTTTGCGGTGAAGGCCGATCCAAGAGTTTCTCTCCAAGCGTGGCATTCGTACTATGAAGTACCAAGTTTCCCGATCGTGTCAATGGTGTCGTGCTTTCGCGGGTACGCACCCGTTTGAGGACCATCCGATGATTCGTTTCCTTTTCGTTGCTTCGTTAATTCTCGCGACCGATCCTCTCTCCGGCGCTGATGCCGAGGCCGTATCGAAGACGAAAAAATCCGAGGGCATTCCGTTTGTGATGGCCAGCGATTTCGATGTGCTCGATCTTGTTGCTTGGAGAATCGAACCAGGACAACCTGACGAACAGAATCCGCTGTTGGAACCCGAAATGCCTTGGGACAAAGGCGGAGTGTTCAGCCATGGAACAGTTCTGCACGATCCGATCGACGGACTCTGGAAAGCATGGCAAGTTTCGACGCCGCTTTCCGAACGGTTTGGTCCCGGAACTTGGAAACATGACCGCCGCTTGACTTACCTGGAAAGCCCTGACGGCGTCAAATGGATTCGGCCGCAACTTTCGATTCTGCCGTGGAAAGGGCACGAGCACACCAATCTGCTGATGGGACTTTGGTGCTCGTACGCGTCGGTCAACATCGATGCGAAACGCGAGATGCCGTACGAGATGTTCGTCTTCCGGTATCCCGGATACCCTGGCGCCACCGGACGAATCGAGGGTTTGCCGCTACCGGAAGGGCAAGACAAACATCCTTACGGTCTGTACCGATTTCGTTCTCGCAATGGCAAGGACTGGAACGCGATCGAAGGTCCCATCAGCCTGAACACCAGCGATAGTTGTTTCATCTATCGTTTGGCTGATGGTTCGTACGTGGCCTATCACAAGACCGAGTTGCCGGCGTTTCCGGGCGGTGTGACGCCGTATGACATCGCCGATGGAGGTGTCCGGCTAATCGGCCGACGAACCAGCAAAGACGGCACGCATTGGAGCGATCCGACTCGATTGGTGATGACGCCCGACTGGCGTGATCCGGGTGATACACAATTCATGGAGCTTTGTCCCATCAAGGTGCCCGGCGGCTTCATCGCGACACTGACGGTTTACCACAATCACACGCAACGAATCGATCTGCAATGGGCCGCCTCGCGAGACGGCATTAATTGGTGGCGTCCCGACCGCCGGTCGGCTCTGCCGAATCTACCGTTGGGAGACTACGGCGGCGGCATGATCTGGCCCATGCGAATGCCGGTCATTGATGGCCCGCGGCTGCACATCTATTACAGCGGCAACGAGTCGCTGCACGGAGATTTGTTCAACACGACAAAATCAGGTCCGCGAAGGCTAAAGGCCCGTGGCGAATTCCTCAGCCGGCATTCCAGCTCGCTGCCGAACTACGGAGCACTCTGCCGCGCCACCTGGCAAGCCGATCGGTTGTGGGCCTTGGTGCCCGTAATTGGAGGTCCCTACGTCGGCAAGGCGACAACAAAGCGGCAACAGTTGGCCGGAAAAGAAATACGGGTCAACGTTGTCACTCGTCCACGTGGCGAGCTGCGCGCGGAACTTCTCGATTCCGGCGGCACCGTGATCAAAGGATACTCCCACGACGATTGTCGCCCGATAACCGGCGACCATCACGCCGTTGCCGTGACATGGGAAGCCGGCAAGATTGCTCCAAGAAACGCGGCCCGAATTCGATTCTACCTCAAGCGTGCTTTTCTGTACGGCTTCAAAGTTGAGTGACACGAACACGGTGTCGTCACGCAAACCAGCCGTCACGCGCTAGCGCCCGGATTATTCACGAAACTGGAGAAATTCGGCGTATGTCCTGAATGGCACAATGTTTCCATCACACGCTCAAAAGACACTCTGTTGGCGAGCGGTCGGCGTAAGCCGACCGGTTTCATGCGACGATTCTGGAACCGCCGGGCTGACGCTCACCGCTCGCCTGAATAATCCCGGCTAGCGTCCAGTTCTCCGGGAT
>CAUZVF010000769.1:0-3887 GCA_963582955.1 Planctomycetota bacterium | reverse complement strand
TTCATAATAGTTATCTGCCAGAACCACCGTGTGCACTCGAATTACTGACACGCGAGATTGATTTTCTGGTGCTCGCGAATTCCATCGAGAATCTCGACCAAGGACTCGTGTATCAATTCGGACAACCGACAATGCCGTTGGAGGCATTCATGGTCGCCTTGGAAATTGCACGGTCGATCGCGGCACGGTACGGCCGCACGATCGACGACTTCACGGCAACATCTTTTACTGATTCAACGGTCGCCGGGTCGGTCAAGGGAGTTCACCAGACCCTATCGGTCGAACGCAGCTTTTCGGTGCAAGGCAACGCGCGGGATGCCATCAGTTCCATGCGCCAAGCGGCACTGAGTTTTGCCGGATGGAATGAATGACCGGCCGATTTAAGGACTCTTCGTTGCCCGACAGTCATAACAGGACGACACCCTTCTTCAGGATGAGATTCGCATAGATCGCCGTCTCGCTCGTGGCGACAATGGCATAAGCCTCCCGAGCCCGATCGTAAAACTCGAACCGTTCAATCGGAGTCAGCGCGACCGGACGGCTCTCGCCTTGTTCCAACACGCGCCGGAAATCGGACCAGATCGGCGGTTCGGGTGTGTCTTGATCGACAGGCTGCATGACCATGGCCGGATTATCGACAAACGTGTCGACCGGAAAAAACTGCAGCATGGCGGCCACGATCGACAACGCGTCCAATCCGTCGGCACGCACGATTCGCTGAGCGTTGGATTCGGCGGGAAAGTTCCCATCAGCGATGACAATGTCGTCACCGTGCCCCATCGACATCATCACATGCATCAATTCGGGAGAGATGCTGGTTGGAATACCTTTCAACATAGTTCCATTTCCATTCGAGACGACCGCTCAGCGTGGCTGGTTTGTGAAACCAAAAGGATCAACTCTTGCTCTTGCATTGAAAACATGCGCGCAAATCGCGCGGACGATGCATTGCAAGCCTCTAACAGCGAGCGGCTGGCGACGGTGTCTGTTGTCTTGAAAAACCGCCGCTCACGACCTTGCGCTAAAACGACAAATTGTGACATTCTTGACGAAGCGAAGTATAGAATCCCCTGCATCATGCCGCTATTATGGCACAGCCATTTTGAAATGTTGGGCTCAGGCTGTCAGTTTGATTCTTTTCGCGTGAGACGAGTTTGCCAATGAAGATCCACGAATATCAAGGTAAGCAGCTTTTGGCCGAGGCTGGCGTGGCAGTTCCACGGGGAATTGTCGCGAGGACCGGCGACGAAGCCGCAGCGGCATTCAATGAATTGGGCGGTGAACTGGCCGTCGTCAAATCGCAAATCCATGCCGGCGGACGCGGCAAAGGACGTTTCAAAGAGCATCCCGATCAGTCGGGCGTCGTCCTGGTACGTTCCGCCGACGAAGCTCGCCAAAATGCCGAGCGGATGTTGGGGCAGACATTGGTGACAATCCAAACCGGCGAAGAGGGCAAGACTGTCAACGTCGTCTTCGTCGAAGAAGGTCTGAAGATCGCCCGCGAGTTGTACCTGGGAGTCGTGGTTGACCGGGAATCCGGCGGGCCAGTCTTGATGATGTCTTCGGAAGGCGGGATGGAGATCGAAGTCGTCGCTGCCGAAACTCCTGAAAAAATCTTTCGTGAACCCGTGGATCCCGGGTTCGGCCTGCACGCTTATCAAGCTCGCAATCTGGCCTACAAACTGGAATTGGATGGAACAACTGTCCGCAGCGCCGAGAAGTTCTTGCCGAAGGTTTGTCAGTTCTTTGTCGAAAACGATTGCAGCCTTGCGGAAGTGAATCCGCTGGTTGTGACGGAAGACGGACAACTGATCGCACTCGATTCGAAGATCTCATTCGATGACAACGCCTTGTTTCGGCACAAGAACTTCTCCGAGTTGCGAGACTTGAGCGAAGAAGATGACGCTGAAGTTCGGGCGGGTGAAGCCGGGCTGAGCTATGTCAAGCTGGAAGGCAACATCGGCTGCTTGGTGAACGGGGCCGGGTTGGCCATGAGCACCATGGATTTGATCAAGTTTCATGGTGGCGAGCCGGCGAATTTTTTGGATGTTGGCGGCGGGGCCAACGTCGATCAAGTGACCGAGGCATTTCGCATTATCCTGGCCGACCAAAACGTCAAGGCCGTACTGGTCAACATTTTTGGCGGCATCATGAAATGCGATACCATCGTCGAAGCATTGCTGGAAGCGTATGAGAAGGTTGGGTTCAATGTCCCGTTGGTCGTCCGCCTGGAAGGCACGAACGTCGACTTGGCTCGTAAGATGCTGGCCGATTGCGACCGAGACATCATCACGGCGACCGATCTGACGGATGCGGCCCAAAAAGTCGTCGCTACGTTAGGCGCATAATGCGGGCTCAGTAGGTCCCGCGAGCCGAGCGGGACGTCGGATTGGGCTGAGAAGGTGTTTTGACTATGTTGTTTGAAGGTCTCGCTCGGCTCGCGAGACCTACTTGTCGTTGTCGCGAATTTCTGAAGTAGAGAAACCATGAGCATACTCGTTGGAAAAGACAGTCGCGTCATTTGTCAGGGAATCACGGGACGTGCGGGTTTGTTTCACTCGCAACAATGCCGCGAGTACGGAACCAACATGGTCGGCGGCGTCACTCCGGGAAAAGGCGGCACCGAGGTCGATGGTTTTCCTGTTTTCAATACTGTCAGCGAAGCGGTCGAGAAAACCGGCGCGAACACATCGTTAGTGTTTGTGCCTCCGCCATTTTGTGGTGACGCGATTCAGGAAGCAGCCAGTGCTGGAATTGAACTGATTGTCGCCGTCACTGAAGGTGTTCCGGTCGTCGACATGTTGCGTGCCACCAGTTGTCTGAAGGACTCGAACAGCCGTCTGATCGGCCCGAATTGCCCGGGAATTATCACTCCGGGAGAAGCCAAGATCGGCATCATGCCGGGTTACATCCACTCGCCCGGCCCGGTCGGACTGATCAGCCGTAGCGGCACGCTGACGTACGAAGCCGCTTGGCAACTTGGCAACATCGGTCTGGGACAATCGACGGCTGTGGGAATCGGCGGCGATCCCATCATTGGGACAAATTTCATCGACCTGCTGGAACTCTTTCAAAACGACCCAGGCACGGAATCAATTCTGATGATCGGCGAAATCGGCGGCAACGCGGAAGAACAGGCGGCCGAGTACATTAAACAGAACGTGACGAAACCCGTGGCTGCGTTTATCGCCGGACAGACGGCGCCGAAGGGAAAACGAATGGGGCATGCCGGAGCGATCATTTCCGGTGGCAGCGGCACTGCCTCCGAAAAAATCGCCGCTCTGGAAGCTGCCAATGTCGTTGTGGCCAAGAGTCCCGCCGATATGGCCTCAGCCTTGCAACAGGCGATCGCCAACAACGGATGAACGGGCATTTCGCGCCATAACCGATACAACCGCAATTCTCGGCAATGTTTCGCAAAATCAACATCGAGAAGGTCGAAACGAGAGCTACCTTCAAGGGCAATGACGGGTTTATGAATACAATACAACCGTGCTCATTCCTCATCAAAGAATCTCGAAACGATGTTCGAAGGACTGGATCATATTGGGAAGGCCGCATCGACGCTTTCACAGGAAGCTGGGACGCTGAAAGAACGTCTGAACGTCGCGGCCGTCGAGTTGGCCATTGCCGTCACACGACCGGAGCAGTGGCCAGGCGATTTGCTGAAAGAAGCGAATCGTCTCGATCGCGAGCTATTTGCTGGCGGGAACACCGAACAGGCCATCGCGGGAATGCCCGCTTGGAAGGCCTATCGGATCTCGCGGGAAATCATCAATCTCGCCCAAGAGCTGAAATCCGAGCAATCGAATTGCCGCGGTTGAGTTCTCAGAGGCCGGCAGTCAGCTCGCACACGTCTTCAAGCCGATTATGCGAGAATGCAAGCG
>CAUZVF010000768.1:0-3892 GCA_963582955.1 Planctomycetota bacterium | reverse complement strand
TTGGAATGCGTGGGCCAAACTATCAATCGATGCCAAGGATTGGGACACGGCCATCGAAGTCTATACGAAGGCGAATGCTCAGTTCCCCGATAACAGCCTGTTGAAGAACAACCTCAAATTCTGCCGGCAGAAGAAGAAACAGCAGAACTAAACGAACAGTACGATTCACGCTTCAACACTTTTCGGGCCAGCTTCGGGCGCGGCTGGCTGGTCTGATTGGGCGAGTGGCAGCGTGCAACGAAATGTCGTCCCACCGCTGGGTTTCGACTCGAAATCAATCGTTCCGTTGTGCGCTTCGACAATTGACTTGCTGATCGAAAGTCCGAATCCCAATCCGTCCGTTTTCGTTGTAACGAACTGTTCAAAAATCCTATCTTTGTTGGATTCGGGAATACCGGGTCCGGCGTCAATGACGGCCAACTCGGCAAAATCTTCATCAATCGTTCTTGTTTTGACCGTGACAGATTTGTTCTCGGTGTTGCTGTCAGCCATGGCTTCAATCGCATTCATGAGCAGATTGATGATGACTTGGACGACTTGGATGCGGTTAACATGCACCAGAGGCCGTGCGGGGTTGAGGACTCTTAGAATGCGAACATAGTGATTGTGCGTTCCCACCGTCACCAACTTCACGGCTTCATCGACGATCGAATTCAAGTCTTCGTTCTCTCGTTGGGGATCTTTCTTCTTGAGAACATCTCGGATCGAACGCATGATCTCGCCAGCACGAAGTGCCTCGTCGCTAATCGCCTGCAGCGAGTCAATCAACCGGTCAGTATCAAGCGACTGCTTCTGGACGCAGCGTTTGCAAGCACTCGCATAATTCGAAATGACCGCGAGAGGTTGGTGCAACTCGTGAGTGATGCCCGACACCATTTCTCCCACGGTACTCAGACGAGCGGCGTGGGAAAGTTCGGCATTCAGCCGGCGCACTGTTTCGTGCAATTGGACGTTTTGCAACGACAGACTGGCCTGAGAAGCCAGGCTAACCAACACATCGAGATCATCATTGGAAAAGCATCGCTCGCGGCTGGTTGTGTAAATTTGAATCGCGCCAACGGAATTGCCTGAGCGATCCGGCAACGGCGCACACATCATCGATTTCGTTTTCAGAATCTTAATGCTGTCGGCCATGTTGAAACGGCTGTCGTCCGCGGCGTCATCGATCAATACGGCTTCATTCTTGTTGATCGCCGCCAAGGCAACGGTCGTGCTGAATGTATTCGCGACATTGACATTGGAGTCTTGATGTAATGGTCTCGCGGCACTGACGGCCAATTCTCCCGTCGCGGCATCAAATAGTATCACCGCGCCTTCATCCGTCTGCGGAAACGTCTTGAAGGCCGTATCGAGGATTCGCGCCGTCGATTCCTCTTGCGTCAGCACTTTGAAGATGTCTCGTGAGAGTTCAAGGACGGCACTCAGTTTCGCCTGCGGATTGCTCGCGAGCCGTAATGTACTGCTGTCGGAACCCGCGTCCAAACGAGCGACCACCTTGAGGTTTTCGTGTTCATCAATGAATTCTGATTGCGTAGAACGGATGGTGCGGTCTGTTCGCGCCGTGTCTTGTCCGACGTCGCCTTGGCGGCATGTCTCTGATTTCAATGACGATGAGTCTTCATCGAGGTCGAAGCGGAACTTAAAATCACACAGCCGGATTTCGTCAGCATCGTGCAGTTCACACCGGCCTTCGGCAATGATGGAATTCAGAAACGTGCCATTCTTGCTATTAAGGTCTTCCAGGAAAAACTTGCCATGCTGATACTCGATCCGAGCGTGCTCGCTACTAATCGCGGTATCCACAACTTGCACATCACAAGATTCGTGTCTTCCAATAGTGGTGGACGTTCCATCGATATGGTATGTGCGCCCATGACCCGACCCTTGCACAAGTTTCAAATTGGCCATCGGTCTGTCTCCCAACTCTTATCGCACAAAGGCGGCCGTGCCCGGTTTGAGCAGGCCCGGTCAGATCAGTTCAACTCAGGCGTAGCGGCCCGTCCTGAGGTGTTTCCGCCTTTGAGGCCGAACCCGAGTTGCCTGTCGTGAACTCGGCATCGATGACTTCGTCAAAGCCATCCGGATTTGCGGTGTTGACTGTATGAAACTGAAATTCTGAACGTTTCCGGAACCACGCGGTCGCCAACTTCTTAATGGCTTTGCGGACTGGCGGTATCAGCAATAGAAACCCAAACACATCGGTCAGCACGCCCGGCGTAATCAACACGGCTCCAGCAATCAGAATCATCAATCCATCAAGCAGGGCGCTGGTCGGCACTTGTCCATTTGCCATTTGCTCTTGAATCTGCCTCCATGTTTGCCATCCTTGGCGACGGGCCAGCGCGGCTCCGATGAATCCGGTTGCCAAAACCAATCCGAATGTCAACGCAGCACTGGTGACTTTGCTCATCTCGAGCAACAACCACAGTTCGGCGAGCGGGATTACAGTGAATAGCAACAGCAATCGTAAGAACATTGTTTTACGTATTCTCAAACCGGACCAAAGTACGTGTGCGCCGTCAGCCAAGATTGTAGCGACTTTCGACAGTCTTGGGCAGAAATATGGACCGGGGTTTATATATGTCCATAAACGAGAAGCGCGCGGATATTCATTCAGCTCTAATGAGCACACTGAGCGAATGATCGATCCCACGACGAATTCGCACGGCGCAAGCCTTGTATGAAGGCTGGTGAGAATAGGGATCGAATACGGAATCGGTCAACTGGTTGGCAGTCGCGTAGTGCATAGGCACGAACACTTGGCCAAGTTGCACGGTGTGCGTGACAAAAGACGTTGCTTTGATCCGTCCACGCTGGGATTCCACAACCACCCATTCGTTCGGTTGGATGCCGAGCTGCCGCGCATCGGCCGGATTGATTTCGACGTAAACATTCTGTGGATAAAGCTTTCGCAAGATGGCGGACTGCTTCGTTCGTGTCTGCGTGTGCCATTGTGAGGCCGTTCCGCGCCCTGTCAGCAGAATAAAGGGATAATCTTTATTTGGAGGTTCCGGCATCGACTTCGGATCCTCGAACAGGAATTTCGCTTTGCCATCGGCGTGGTAGAAACGGCCGTCTTCAAACAATCGGCGCTGGTTCGGTCGAGAGTTGAGGGTTGAGAGTCGAGAGGCAGGAAAGGGCCATTGGATGCCGCCACGCCGGTCGATCATCTCATAGCCTTTGATTCCGGTGATGTCGCACGGTTGGCTGGCGGAGAGGCGTTTGAGTATTTGGAAAACGGCTTCGGGCGATTCCCATTCGCTGAACTCGCCGCAGCCCCAGTAGTCGGCAATCAGTTTGAAGATGGAAAAGTCCGACAGAGCTTGTCCAGGAGCCCGCGAGACTTTCTTGATCAATCCGATCCGGCGTTCGCTGTTGATGAATGTGCCTTCTTTTTCTCCCCACCCGGCGGCGGGAAGAACAAGATCGGCCAACCGCGCGGTCTCGGTCGTCGAATACATGTCCTGGACGACCAAGAAGTCGAGCCGATCTAAAATGTCGTGGCATTGGTTCTGGTTGATCCAAGAATGAGCCGGATTGGTACCGACGACCCACAACCCTTTGATCTTTCCACGCAGAATGCCTTCGATGATTTCATTGTAGGCCCAACTGTTTTCGCTAGGAATTCGCTCGGCCGGGATCTTCAACAGGCCGGCGACTTTGTTACGGTGGTCTTCGTTTTGAAAGTCGTGGCCGCCCAACAGGTTGGTCGTGTTACTAAATAGCCGTGAACCCATCGCGTTGCACTGGCCGGTTATCGAGTTGGCTCCCGTGCCGGGCCGTCCGATGTTGCCTGTCATCAAGGCCAGGTTGATGATGGCCTGCGCGGTTCGCACACCTTGATAGCTCTGATTGACACCCATCGTCCACCAAAACGACACGCGTTGGCCAT
>CAUZVF010000767.1:0-3895 GCA_963582955.1 Planctomycetota bacterium | reverse complement strand
GCTCATTTGGCGTGTGTCATTTATCGTTCGATTCACCGTTTTTCGGGACTTTGAATAGTGAGACGAGTTTACGGCACTGGATGGCATGCGGATTCGCGCCACAACGAGCGGCTGCCGGTTGCCGCTATTATCTGCCGTACCGCCGCGGGCGTACCCGCAGGTGGATGAGTTCTTCGAGCTGAAAGGGAAATACGATCCGGACGAGCTGTTCCAGAACGAGTTTTATTTGAAATACGGTACGAAGTGCGAATATTCGGATCCCATTCGTATGTGACGATGCTGTAATGTGCTCATGAACCGATTGCCCAGGCCGCCACCCCCGGACTCGCGGTCGCCAATCCGAACCACACCACACATTGCGGACGCGCGTCGGTCACATCCGACAGAAGTACTCAAGCAGCTCCGGGGTGTTTCACAACTCTGCCCGTCTCAAGAACTCGTCTGAGCTTGCGATGACTCAAAATGCCGTAAAAGGACCTTTTTTGATCTCGTCTGGCGATTCTCGCGGCAGCTAAAGTGCAGTCGGTCGTTGTGGTGCGAAGCTGCGTCATCTTTTACCCCTTCGGATTTCCGAGCTGCGCAGAGTATACGTACTGGGCTCGTCGACAGAGTCCCAATCAGACTCGGGCGAGACCTTGATACGACTCAATACGTCCCCAGCGGAATCAGCTTGTCGCTAGCAAACCTCTGCACTTTCTTCAATGGCGCTTTGTCAGAACGAAATCGGGCGCGCTCGTAATAGCCGTAGACGTTGCCTTGCGGACGTGGCTGAACGTCGAGAATGGTGCTGCCCTTGAAGGTGACAGCGAACTTCTTGCCGTGAATCGTATACCGGTCAGTCCAGATTTGTTGTGGGAATTCGATGCTGATTCTGTCGCCCGGTGATAGTCCATTGATGACCAAGCGGCTGCCGAATCTGGGTGGCGTAAGTGTCTCGGTTTCGCCAGGATGCTCTTTCCGCTGGATGGTGCAAAGCACTTTGTCCTTGTTCACCCAACCGGGAATCCGCACGATGGCGGTGCGGGCCTGCTTGTTGTGCAGCACGACTTTGCCTTCATACGGGAGATGGCTGTCTATGTCCATCCACGGTGATGCCCGGTTCAGGAACAGATTCACGGTGGCGACGCCGTCCTGAAATCGCGTGATTCCGTGCCAGGCGTAGTACAGCCCCTGAGCGCCATTCACCGCACAACACTGACCGGCCTGCATCGTCGTCAGGCGTGTCACCGAGCCATTCGTGAAGTTGCCAAGATAGCGGCCGAGAAGCGCGCGACCTTTGGAGTCGCCGTCCACACCAGCAACTCGGCACAACTTATCCAGATCGCACACCTGCTGTTCGACCAAGTGATTGCGAACCGTGTATTCCACATCGTCCCAGTAATCTCCTAGTCCGGCATCGCTCAACCGCACGGCATTTAGGACAAAGTCGCCGAGCGCGCACGGCTCGGTGATGTCGCCCAGGTTGGCCGGTCGTTTGCCGCTGATTTCCGGGAGTGACCACGCGGGAAACCAGCCCATCCGAACGATGCCGTTGCGGCGCGTGTGCTCATGGTACTCGCGGCAGAATTCCTTGAGCCAATCGTTGTCGTCGATGATGGCCATATCGAGCAGAGCATTCAGGCCTTGCGTCCCGTTGTGAAAATGGCCGCGCCATATCCCGTGTTCGTATCCTGGATACCGCTTCTCGTCGGCGTTTTCGGACCAGATCGACGGCTTGAGAACGAACTTCAGAACCTTGCGCGCCATTTTGATCGAGGCTTTGTCGCCGGTCATCTCGTAGTGTCTAGCGAGGACGCTGATCACTCGATTGGCTTCCGCCCGCGCTGCTCCCTCATACCCCATGGCATCGATTTTCGGTTCGACGGTCGGGTCGTACCGCTGCTTCTGCCCGGTTGGGACGAGGACTCTCCATTTGCCTTTGGGATCGATTCCGGCCTGCATTGGATAAAAGGCGCGGTCTTCGACTTCGATCGCGACATCGCGGATGCCCTTGGCGAGCAAATCAATCCACTTCAGCCATTCCGCGTTTCCGTCGCGCGCGTAGAAGTGGAGCATCGCGAAGATCGTCGTCGCATTCGATTGCGGGTACGAAGTGCCCTTCAGCTTGCTGGCAGTGACGGGGTAGTACATCTGCCCATCCTTCCGGATCGCCTGCAGCAGCGTCTTCATCAGTTTGTATTCGACCTCGATTCCGTAGTCACTGCCGCACATCACACGCAGAGTCGGCAGGGTTCGCGCGTTCTTCGGTGTGATGTCCCAGTTGGGGTAGCGCACGACGGGCGTCTTTTCGAAGCTGACGGTCGTGACCGCATAGTGATTCAGCGGGTCAAGGTTGTTCGTTAAACACCCGAGTGCGAGGCGCGCTCGTTCAGCGAGGTCCAGCGTGTCCGGCACTGTCGCTTCGTACCGTATTCCCTGCGGTCGTATGGACTCCAGGCTCAATACGTCGTCGATTTTGAACGGCGGCTCGGCACTGTGGAGCGCGAGCGGGAAAGCGAGGATCGCAATAACAGCAAGAACAGCTTGTGGCAAGTTGCATCTCATGGTTCGCAATTCCTTCAAAGTAGTTGAGTGTAACAGGCGTCAATATACCCCTGTTTGTTTCCTGAATCTACCGAGTGCAACTAATGGTTGAGTGTCCTGAACGCTTTGTTTGTGTTTCAAAGCCGAAAGTTCGAAGAATCTTCCAGAACAAACACGCCTCGCGTGCGCACGAGAGGCGTTTGGTCGCGCGGCGAGTTCACTTGAAAGACACGTCCCAACCGGCAGTGATTTCCTCGAGTGTTCGTCCTCTCGTTTCCGGCACCATTTTCAGGCAGAAAACGTACGCGCTGAGACAAACCAGCGCGAAGAGCCAGAACACAAGGCCAGGCAAATTCCAGAGTTCCTCGAACCTCGACTTGAGTACTGGGAATGTGAAACCAACAACATAGGCGGATGACTGCAAGACGAGCGCTGCCAAAGCCATTCCGCGTGCGCGGAGATCCGTCGGAAATATCTCCGACATGATGAGCCAGGCCAGCGGCGCGAGACTGACGATGTAGGCGCCTTCGCCAAGGAACATCGCGGCTAATAGCCAAGTGGCCGGCAGATCAAATTGAAAGCTCACGCCCATCAACGTTTGGCCGACTCCCATGCCCACGAGACCCCAGAGAAGCAACGGACGGCGTCCGAGACGGTCGACGGCAAACAGTGCAAATATCGTGCAGGCCGTGTTCCAGACTCGCAGAATGACGGTTCCCAGTATCGCATCGGAACTGGAGACGATTCCCGCCGCCTCGAACAAAGTCGGCGCGTAAAGCGTCATCGTGCTGACACCGCAGAACTGCTGAAACGCGGCCAACGCGATCGCAACGATCAACGCGGGTCGTAGTCGACGCTGAAACAGATCGCCAACTGACGGCATCTTCTCGCGGATCACCGCCTGAATCTGCCGTATTTCGCTGGCCGCGTGCTCCTCGCCTGCGATGGTTGCCAACACATCGCGTGCCTCATCGAAGCGATGTTGCTGGGCCAGCCACCGCGGACTGCGCGGAATGAACGGAAGACCGACAAGAAAGATCAACACAGCCGGGCATTCCGAAGCGAACATCCACCGCCAGTGGTGCGACTCAAGCCCCACGGAAATCCGCCAAGCAACCAGCGCTGAAGCAAAAGCGCCCAAGACCATCGAAAGCTGGTTGATCGTGACGAGCAGACCGCGATTCCGCGCGGGAGCGATTTCGGCGATGTACATCGGCGAGACCATCGACGCCAAACCACCGCCGATACCACCCAGAATGCGATACGCGTTCCACGCGGCGAACGAGTCAACAACAGCCGTTCCAATCGCCGAGGCCATAAACAGGATCGCCGTTAGGATCAGCGTCCACTTGCGGCCGATTCGATCAGCAAG
>CAUZVF010000766.1:0-3898 GCA_963582955.1 Planctomycetota bacterium | reverse complement strand
GAATTTCCGCCGGAAAGTCGGGCAGCGTGCTGACGTCGTTGCCAAAGACCGCCGACACATTCGTCATCTGCGTCCCGGCTAACTGCATTCCGTCGCCACTATCTCCACAAAAACGAATGACGACGGTTTCCCGTTCTTCCAGCTTTTTGCCATTCGTTGCATGATCAGCAGCAACTTCGGTTGATGCCATCTTCAGTCAACTCCTGATTCTTAAAACCAGCCGACAAACGCGACGGCTTCGTTGTAGTTCAAATTATTCGGTGAGGAGATTCGCCACGAAAGCGGTAAGAAGCGGGGTTCGTTCATTGCCGGCCAGTCAAGCCCCCTCTGCGTGTTTCGCGATGATCTGGTCATGCGAAGCCTGGTTGTAGACCGCGGCAGGATAGTATTCCACCAGCAAATGCACGACCGACTTTGTGTCCACAATTCCCAGCGCTTCGCCATCGGCATTGACGACCGGCACGCGACGGTAACCACCGGTATCCATCAATTGAACGGCGTCGTACAGCGATGCTTTCTCCGTCACGGTGTGCGGATTTGGTGTCATCACTTTCGAAATCGCAGTGGACATATCCGTTCCAGAGGCAATGGCATTCAACAAATCACGTTCGGTAAAGATTCCGACCAGTTTCTCGCCGTCGCAGACCAATGCGCTGCCGTGGCTACGATTTCGCATCAATGCCGACGCGGACGCAATCGTATCGGTGGGATCCAGCTTGGTGCGGACCTTCAGCGTTAGTTCACCGACGGTCGTTGATTTCAACAGACTACCTAATTCGACCGAATCTTGTTGATCAGGCATAGCTGATTCTCGACTTGACAGGCACCAACAAAAGGGCAAATAGAGACGAACTAGCAATTCGACGCGCAAAGGTTAACGAAAATGGAACTTTCATTCAATTGCGCAACCAATGGTTGATTGAACTGAATACTGAAAGCGCCAATCGACGCCGAAAGTCTGATTGACAGTTTCAGAACAAACACGCTTTGCCTGCGCAACCGGACGCTGTTGAGCCTCCTATTCTTACGACAACCGGAATTCTTGAAAAGCCCCACATGCCCGAAATCCCTGACTTCCGACGAGTCCGCCAAGAAGACAAGGCACTGACACGTCTCATCTTGTCCTGGTGGTCTGATTTTGGGATAACCCGCCGCTCGTTTGGCTGCCGCACGGTGCCGCGTCCACCCGATTAACATCGCTCGGCCTGGAATCCCTATTACAAAAGTTGCCCAACATCATTTTGCCGGAATCCCGAACGGATCCTTCGGACGAAATGATTTCGGGCGAAATCGTCGAGCCCGCCAGTGCTGGAACCGCCCTCGGAAAAACTTGTCGCGACGCTGTCCGATTTGCGGTTGTGCACGGCCGCCGATTTTCGGAGATGCCGAACACGAGTCCGTCGGCTGGCTCATGATCTACCCGCTTTCGATTCCGTTTGGATCGACGCGCTCGTGCAAGCACGCAAGTTGACCTCTTATCAAGCGCGCGTTCTCGAATCGGGCGATCCCCATGAATTGCGAGTTGGCCCGTGCGTGCTGCTTGACAGGCTGGGCACGTCCGCCGCTAAACGCAGTTATCTCGCACGGCACATCAATGGCGACGATCGGTGCGTGATCAAGTTTCTCGACGTCGGCAGCGAACTCTACGACGCTGTCGCGAGCCGCATTAGTGCGCTAGTCAAAAGTCACGACGCGTTAAGTCATCCAAACATCGTCGCTCCGCATGCCTTCAACGAGATATCGGCCAGCAATCCGACCCCACACACACGAAGGCTGGCCGTCATCAGCAACTATCTTCCGGCGCTTCATTTGGCCGAACTCTTGATCCGACGCGGCCGCTTCCCAGCTCCAGTCGTGCAGTCGATCGCCCGGCACGTGCTAAACGGCTTGGTGAGTTTGGAAGCCGCGGGATTTGTCCACGGCGGCGTCAACCTCAAGAACGTCCGATTGACGACGAATGGATTGGCCGTTCTGGTCAATGCGGGAATCGGCCCCGCCGCTAGTCCGGAATTCAAGATCGATGCCGCCGTCCCTCCAGAAAAATATTTTGGGATCGCCCCCGAGTTGATCGGAACCGGCAACACCGCGACGATTGCCGCGGATTTGTATGCGTTGGGCTGTCTCTTGTGGCACCTATTGGCTGGCCGCGCGCCGCATTCGATTGGCGATCCGCTTGCGTTGCTGGCCGCGCATCAAACCACACCGATCCCCGACGTCCGCGAATGGGCTCCCGACACACCGGCCGAGCTCGCGGAAGCGATCCTCAAACTAACGGCACAACAGCCACAAGACCGGGCACGCTCAGCGCGCGAAGTACTTGAACAATTGGGCGAGCCCCGACGAGCCGACCGCCGCCGCCTTGCCCAATTCCGGGGAATGTTCGAGACCACCGTACCACGCGTTCCCACAACAAGGCATCAAAACCGGCCGAGTCGCTGGTCGGTGCTTCTCGTTCTGTTGTTTGTCCTCACCGGAATCTCATTGACACTCATCGACCATGGTGCTCGTAACCACGTTTTGAATCTCGCGGCACGGATATTACCGAGCCTTGGGGGCGGCACACCGCCAAACGAAGCCGGTCCCGATAAGTCGAATGCCGATCCCGACAATCAACACATCACTTCGAACGGTGATGCAGCGAATGCCCAACTCACACCAAAATCGTTAGCGAAGTTCTCTCCGCTGCCCACGCCCAACGCCCACGGAATAATCCAATTGCAACCGGGAACCAAGTACGAAGCCGCGGAAATCGCCGCGGTTGGTCCGTTGACAATTCAGCGAGCGAGTTTTCCGAATGCCGATGCCAAGGCGTCGCGCCAAATTCCTTTGGCTGAAATTATCATTACTAATCAACCGTTAAGAATCTGGTCGGCCGAGCTGACACTGAAGAACATCCGCATTCGATTCGCCAAAAAAACGCGAAATCGAAAAAAGCCTCGCAGACAACCGACGGCCTTGTTGCTTGCCGAGACAGCCCAACTGCGAATTCACGGTTGTCGTATCGAAACAGAAACGATCGACGAAATTGCCCGGCGCGAAGAAGCCCCTCAGGCGAATTCCAGCACGCAACCATCATCACACACCATCGCGGCCATTGCCTGGAAACCGATCGACGAAGATGGCAGCGGGACCAGCACGATTTCGATCATGAATTCCGTGTTCGTGACCGATTCGGCCGCATTTCATTTCGCCCGAGCACCTCAATCGGTTCACATCACAAACTGTTTGAAACTTGGAACCGGTCCATTCCTGAGATACCGTCAACCGCCCAATGCCGGTAGCCCGACAAGTTTGAAACTCAACCACACCATTCTTCGCCGCGCGGGTTCTCTGATTTCGATTAACACGCCACAACAAACTTCCACTGGTTTTATCGCGATTGAAGCCGACAATTGCGTTTTCGACATCCCACCAACCAACGGCTCGCTGGTCGAGTGGAATGCGGCAGCCATACCTGAGAATTGGTTCGAGACGATCGAAATTATCGGAGGCGGCTGCTTTGCGAACCCGGATGTCGTCGTCGCATCCCACGCAAAAACACGCGCGACAAATCGCATCGTGCTCGACACAACAAGGATGCAAATTGAAGGCATCACCACGGCCCCCTTCGACTTCCACGGCCCAATCAGCGACGACGTCAGGACGTCAGAAATCAAGTCCTTTGTTGGCCCAACCACAGGCTCCCAAAACCCGGGCATCAATGCCAAGCATCTTCCATAACCTGACGTGGTTTGGTTCGTTTGTGTCGAACCGTTGTCCCAACTGTTTTCTGTATGTGGAGGAACCAATTGATGACAATTGTCCTACAAAGTGAGTGCCATTTGGGCGTAAGCCCAATGGCACTCACTTTAGATGCAACATTCGGGAAACCGTTGATGGGGGCCAGGAACCTAACGGT
>CAUZVF010000765.1:0-3899 GCA_963582955.1 Planctomycetota bacterium | reverse complement strand
CGGAACAAAATTGATGTTGAAGACGTCCGCAAGCTGGTCGGCGGATGGAAGGCCGAAACGACATGGGCCATGGTCAATGCCGTCCGCGACGAGCGGATTGGCGTTGCACTGAGTTGCCTTGAAAAACTGCTGGTAGCGGGCGAAGCACCACAAAAGATCTTGGGCGGATTAAACTTTGTTTATCGCAAACTGGCTCTGGCGACCGAACTTGCGCGCCAAGGAGGCTCGTTGAATGCCGCCATGAACAAGGCCGGCCTTTTCCCACGCGACATCGGGCCATCGCAACGATACCTGCGTCGAATCGGCCGGTCCCGCGCCGAAAAGATCCTGAATTGGCTGATCGAAGCCGACAACAATCTGAAGGGCGGCAGCCGGGTTCCGGAAAAATTGCAGCTCGAACAATTGCTAGTGCGGCTCAGCGGAAAAGCATGAGCGACCGAGTTTGTATGTTCACTCACTTATGCCGGTGCACATGTTATTGGCACATGCCGAGGGCGTTCAACGAAGAGCGCCGAGACATCAATCCTCTGCATTGCAAACAGTCACAATGCGCCCAAGTTGCGCGCATTTGTTGGAGCCCAAGCTAGTTACTGGCGATGTCGAACCATTCGTCTACGCGAGTCACTTTTCGACCGACACTGGGTCGGTGGGGATTCAATCATCAATCTGTACGTCTAAAATCAACAGACTGCTAAACGCAGCCGATTGCAAGGAAACGGTCGAATGACAGACGACGCACACGCAACTCGCACGGATTTGGGAAAACGGCTGACCGCCGAAGTGTTGGAACCGCTGAAATCCGCATTCGTCGGCAAGGACGAAATCATCGACGTGATGGGCGTGTGCCTGGTCGCCGGAGAGAACTTATTCATCCTCGGCCCGCCGGGCACGGCCAAGAGTGCGCTGGTCCAGGTGCTGTCCCAACAAATCAAAGGGCGCGTCTTCGATTATCTGCTGACGCGGTTCACCGAACCCAACGAGTTATTCGGGCCATTCGACATCCGTAAGCTGCGCGAAGGAGAATTGGTGACAAACACGGAAGGCATGTTGCCGGAAGCCTCGTTCATCTTCCTCGACGAATTGCTAAACGCTAACAGCGCGATCTTGAACAGTCTGTTGCTTGTGTTGAACGAGCGAATTTTTCGCCGTGGACGCGAGACGCGAAAGTTGCCCGTGCTGATGGTGGTCGGAGCCAGCAACCGGTTACCGGAAGACGACGCACTGGCCGCGTTGTTCGACCGATTTCTGCTGCGAGTTCATTGCGACAATGTCGAGACGGAACAACTGCACGACGTGTTGGTCGCCGGCTGGCGGATGGATCAAAAAACTCAGGCGGCGGCAACTCTGACGACCGACGACATCCGTCAAATGCAGCAATTGATCGGCACGGCCGACCTTTCGCAACTACGGCCGAAATATGTCGAGACGATTCAGCGGCTGCGTCATGCCGGGATTCCGATTTCCGACCGCCGAGCCGTCAAACTGCAACGGCTGGTCGTAGCCAGTGCGCTCATCTGCGGGCGGAGCGAAGCCAACGTCAGCGACCTGTGGATCCTGCGCTACATCTGGGACAACGAAGAACAGGCGGAGGTGTTAGCGACACTCGTCGGCGAAATCCTCGAACAAGCCGATGAATCGGAAGTCACCGACAGCCATCCTCGATCCCATGGCCGCGACACGCCGAATCCCGAAAAATTAGCTCACGATTTGGAACGCCTCGGCGAACGGCTCGCCGAGGCAACCGAACACACGGAACGCTCGTATTTGACCGACCAACTGAGCATCCTGGCGTCGCGAGTCAAGTGGGTCCAAGACGAGCAACAGCGCGGATTTCTTGACGATCAAATTGAATCGCTGTGGAAAAGGACGCCGTGATGGCCAACGCCGTGACGGATTGTTTGCTTGGAAAATCACGGGATTTGATGGTCGCCGGAGTCGCAAGACTGCGGGCGTGCCACGGTCAATTCCCGAATTCTGGCGAATCCGGCTACCAACAACCGCCACGGCGTTGCGTGATGGGAGTCCGTTTGGTGGTCACATCAGAGCGAGCGTGGGGCGGTTGATTCTGATGATGCGTCGGCACGGCTTGCTGACAAAGTTGGCTGCAGCCATGTCGTCCAGGCGTAAGCCGTTCCGATGAGAATGCCGCATGCAGGAATGAACAAGAAGATGGCGTGGTAGCCAAATGTATTCGCCAGTTGGCCCAGAATCGGTCCGCCGGCGAACATGCCAAAATCAAGCAGCATCAGCGCCAAAGCCGATGCCGTGCCGCGAACTTCGTCGGGGAATGGCTCGATCAATAGCGATGTGCCGGTGTGAAACATCAGACCATGGCCGATGCCACAAAGGAGGCCGGGAATGATGATTCTGGACGAGTGCGGGGCGTCGACCAGTAGAAAGCAGAGCATGCCGGCCACCATGAATGTCAGACCGGCCACCAGGACTTTACGGCGGCCGAAGCGATCGGGGAAACGGCGCATGAAGATTCGGATCGACAGCCCGATTCCCGCGTAGCAAAGGAAAAACAGGCCGATCACCGAGACACCAGGTATTGCCAGCGACTCGTGATCGATGTAATCAGCCAGGAATACAAACGGCACGGTCATGCACAGGCCGAACATCAAATGTACGGCGACGATCATCCCCGGCCAATATCGGCGCACCGTTTCGACAAAATCGGCCAACCGGATTCTCTTTGTATGAGCGTCGGGCGGAGTACCATGCAGAAAGGCCAACAAGATGGCAGGGATCAACACAGCGATCGCGGCCGAGGCGAACAGCATTTCGAAGTCAACCCGATCACGATCACCCGCGCCCAGAATTAAGTCTCCTGCAAACGGACCAATCAGCATTCCCAGAAATCCGGCAATACCTAGGCTGCCGATGGCTTCCGTCCGCCGGTGGGTTGGTGTTGTCTGCGTGATGTATGTCAGACTCGACGAAAACGAAATCGCAACGCCCAGCGCGAACGTTGCCCGCAGAGCATAAAGAGCCCAATTCAACTCGTGAATTATCAAGTTGCCAAGTGCGCCGACTGCAAATAGGACGTAGCCGATCGCCCACATGTTTCGGGCACCCAAGCGATTGATCCATTGCCCCATCCACGGTCGCAACAGCAAGGCCGCTCCAGCTCCGACACCGGTGATCCAGCCGACGTCTCCCGCGTCGCCGTCGAGATGCTCGATCCATCTCGCATAGTGCGCGATCAGCGTGTTGGCGAGCACGAAACCCGTCTGACTGAGGAACGCAATTGCGAACGATCTATTATAGAGTGAACTCAATGCAGTGCTTTCGCGCAGCTCGGCTGACGAGACAATCGGATGAGGCGAGCCACGGATTGGGAAGGGAAAGTGGCGAGAACGCGGATACCCGTGTATCCACGCCGACAATCGATATTAGCAGCCGGTCCGAACGCCGCAAGGCAATGGACTCACGGTCGATGACACGAAAATTCGTTGTGAGTTCACGTCAATTGACGTGAATGCCTGATCGCGGGAACGCTCGACTTTCCGCGTCGAGGCTGGACGTGGGCGTCGAAGGCTGAGAACTCCGCTTGCCCAGGTTGTTCCACGCCGTGTGTTAGGAGTCTCAATAGGTTCACGAATTGTGCTCGTGATCGGAAAGGTGTAGCGCTCATCAGAATCGCGAGTTGGGGAGCCTCGGAATCCACCCAGAATTCGCCGGACAAGAGTTGCTTGACGGCCATATACGTCTGTGTGGCCACTTGTCGGCGAACCTCAACCCCTGCGAGGTTACCTTCGCTTGCTGCATGATGGCATTCGTCAATGATGACGATCTGCGGTCGAATTCTTGGTGGTAGCTGTTTCTTCCGGACATCGGTGGCGTAGAGTCGAGCGGCGTGCGTGCTGGCGACATGCACTCCAAGCGTATTTCCACTT
>CAUZVF010000764.1:0-3901 GCA_963582955.1 Planctomycetota bacterium | reverse complement strand
TAGTTCTGAACGCCGATCACAATCGCAATTCGGTTTGGCTTGACGGGCCGCGAAGCATCCAATGAGGAAAGGACGTTGCCGCGTTGGTTGCGGTCAAAAGTAATCTCGACCCGGTCATTACGGCGGACATCGGCAAATGTGGCCACTTGGCCTTGAATCGAAATCTCGGCATCTTCGCTCAAAACAAAAACCGACCGTTCGTTCTTGTCATCCGCCACGACGAGCGACCGCGTGCCTTCGTTGACTTCTTGCACGACCCCGGCCGATCGGAAATTTCGGATAGCGCGAATCTCGAAGACCTCGGTGTGGTGCGACACCGTGACGCGGTCGCCCGGCTTCAGGTCCGTGGGAACCAACAACGCACCGGCCATTACCTGTTTCCCATTGACGGTGACGTTACACTTCTCGGCCAGAGGTAACACCAGTAGTTCCTTGCCTCCCGCCTTCGTGACCTCGATCGTCAGTTCGTTCTTTTCAGCATCAACCTGGCGCAAGAATCCCGTTTTCTTTGTTTCCTGAAATGCGACGATCATCGTCGCGGATCTCGCTCCCGACAATTCGTCGTCGGCGATGTGATGCACGGTTGCCCGGTCGTCGTCTTTTAGCTCGGTCAGTTTGGCTTTCCGGCCGTTCAGAGTGATCTCGGTTGTCTTCGAGACAGTAATCACTAATTGATGATGGCCGCGTTCGTCGTTGAACGACAGATTGAATTGCTCGTTGGCGTGCTGCAGGTTGGCAATCGTGCCGGTCGCGATGTCGGGCCGAGTCGCGGCGATTTCCATTCGAGTCTTGCCGTTGTCACCCGTCACCCAGGTGATCCGAATCTGGTCATCCGGCTGCAAGTCGCGCGGCAGAATGAATTCCTTGTCGTTCAATCGAACACGGGTCTTGTCGTCGAATTTGATTTCGCGTGGAATTCTGTCGTCTCCCTCACCAACGATCAGCAGCCTCTCTTCAACAACAACCTTGCCAACCACGCCTTCGACGGGTTCTCGCTGGTTGCCGGACCCTCGCTGCTTGGAATCGCCACTCGGCATCAGCAACACGGTCAGGCTCAAGACCACGCTGAACGCGAATGCCGCGATTGCAATTTTGCGTTGTTTGTTAGCACCAGCTTCCGCATCGCTGTCGGATTCTTCGTCACCGCCAGTCTTGACGATCTTAATGTCAACCTTCAAATCCGACAGGGCTTCATCGGCCGATTTGAATCGCTTTGCCTGGTCTTTTTCGACCAGTCTGTCAACGACATGCGCGAGATCCTCGGGCACACCTTGCAAGACGCTTGCCACCTTCGGCAAACGACGGTCCGGCGCCGCGTGCCACATCATCCAGGCCGCCTGTTTGTTGCGGCCATAGGCACTCATTCCCGGAAACAAATCCTCGAAGTTTGGTCCGCACATCAAGTCGTATGCCGTGAATCCCAACGAGTACAAATCGCTGGCGGGACCGACTTCTCCGAATTCGTCTGACACAACTTCCGGCGCCATGTATTTCGTGGTGCCTTTCAGCAGGCTGCCGTCTTCGTCACTGACACGCCGGGCCAAACCAAAATTCCCGAGCTTGATGCGCCGCCGCTCGTCGATCATCAAGTTGGAAGGTTTGATGTCGCCGTGGACGATTCCGCGGGAATGCAAATACTTCAGCACGCGCAAGCCATGAGCAATCGTCGTCCGCAACGCCTTCAGGTCCATCTGCCGTCCCAACATGCGGTCGGCGAGATTGGCCTGCATCAGTTCCATGATCAGCCACCCTTTTTCGCGATCGATGTCGTAAAAGGTGACGATGTTGGGATGATGCAACGAGGCGATCAGTTGGGCCTCTTGCCAGTAGCGTTCTAGTTGTTCCGGTTTTTCCAGATATTCCTGGTGGATTTGCTTGATCGCGACTTCGCGGCCGAGTTCCTTGTCGCGCGCACGATACACGGTTGCAAAACTGCCGGAACCAATCTTCTCTAGCAATTCATATCGCTCGTCCGTGGACACGCTGGCTTGCTCCCGCTGAATTGAATGTGGGACCGATGGCGGGCGATGGATTCGCCATCGCCCTATCTCTCTATATAACGTGCCGAATTGCCCGCGGTAAACGGCAACGCTCAACGACCCGAAAAGACGGCAACTAGGATTATTACGATTGATCGGACCGCCGAAAAGTGATCTTGCCGTTGAAAGACGATCGAATTGTGTGCCGCGATGCTCTTGTACCAGTTTAGGCTAGCGTGAAGCGTCAGCTTCCCGGCTCCGACCGTTCAGATTCCAACTCGATATTCCCGCCTACAGAAAAGTGTGAGCGGTCTTCATTCGTCGGATCACGACGTCGTTCCCCCGCTAACGCATCGGGCTAGTGAATAACCCGTCCTAGTCTTCCAGCAGAACAGCAATCAACTCTTTCAGCCGTGCGTCTTTTTTTTCGGTACCGGTGAGTCCCGTGTAACGGTCCTTGTCTTCGGAATTCAGTAGCGACAAGACGTTGCGATACGCCCGTCGTTCGGCAGTTCGGTCGCCACGGGACCGAGCAAACCGGGCCGTACGCAACAAACGCTGGTAGGGCTCCAATTCCTTGGATTCAATGCCGTAGTACGTGTCGGCTAGTTCTTGCCGAGCCGTCGCGACGCCTCCGCTCGACGGCCCGGAAGGCTCGAATTCAATCACGAGCAGCGACAGCGACATTAAAAAACTGAGGCCCAATGCAACATACATCACGAGCGGATTGCTTTCCTTCGAACCCTTCTCTTTATCCTTCTTCTTGTCCGAATCTGCTTCGAGTGTAAGTTCGGGCATTGTTCCGTCTTCACCCAATTGCACCAGCGCATCGCCAGTCGTGTCCGTCAAAAAGCGAGCCACCTCGCGCTTGCGTTTTCCAGAGCGCCGCTTTCGCTTTGAACGCGTGCGTTTTGATGGAGAATCCGAATCTGATGGAAACAACGAATCAGCAACAGCCGCGCTTTCCTCTGATTCGTCTTGCTCGTGTGCTTCCGGCGCCTGGGCCACGACGTCCGAGAGATCAGCCACCGAGGCTGTCGCCGATCCCGACGCCGGTTCGTCACCGTTTCCATCATGGCATTGAAACTGACACGTTGTCCGGCCGCCAAGCTTGATCATGGCTGATGCGGGCAACCAGACCCATCGTTCGGCCGGAATGGCACTGCCGTCGATTTCAACTTGAGCCCCGTCGGGAGCGAAAATCGCGAACCGGTTGTCACGGCGTACGATACTGGCTTGATGGTCGTGCAAACCGTCATCGTCGATCACGATTTCATTTTCAGGAGCCGTGCCGATATGGATTAGCTCTTGCGTGATCTCGAAGACTTTGCCGCGTTGCGGGCCGGTCGTCACGGAAATTGTGGTAGGTTCACTCATCGGACGTGTTTTACGAATTGTCACCTTTGATGAAAGCCGACTCTTCGAACGAGTCGCCGCGTCCGCCGCAGTCTTGCTGGTTACGACATGAATTCGGCGTAAACAAAAGCAATGATGAAGGGGCCAAGAATAATGATAACTGTCGAGGCCATCACAAGAATAGTTGGCAACAACATTTTTACGCCCGCTTCGCCGGCCATCGTCTCGGCACGTTGAGTTCGCTTGATTCTCAAGACGTCGGCCTGCGTACGAAAAACTTGAGCCAACGGTGTTCCCAATTGTTCGCCTTGGATGATCGAGCCGACGATTCCCGTGATTTCGTCATCGCTCAGCCGGTCCCGCAATGACTCGAGTGCGGCGGTTCGGTTCTTGCCCATGTTCATCTCGGCCAGGACGCGGCCAAATTCAATTCCGACAGGTTGGTCTCGGAATTCGTCGACCGCTTCGGCCAAAGACTGCAGAAAAGTCGAACCAGCCTCCATCAACAACGTCAGCAGATCCAGCAAGAACGGCATCCGCTTCTTGATCGTGAACAATCGATAATG
>CAUZVF010000763.1:0-3902 GCA_963582955.1 Planctomycetota bacterium | reverse complement strand
ACGAAATCGGTTTTGTTGGAGGCATTCTTGCCATAACCCCACGCCTTCACCGGTCTGTCATGCGACAAAACGCCTGTAACCGGACTCTTCGAACTCCGTGAGTTTCGATTCGAAGCGGCTACGGATTTCGGCCAACCTGTCGGGATTAACAATTTTCTGGCCATCACGGGCCGTGACATAAAAGACGTCGGCAACCTGATCCAGATGCGTCGCGATTTTGGCAAGCTCGATCGAAAGATCAGACTGAAACGCCGTGCGGCAAATCGTGTAGAGAAGTCCGGGCCGGTCGTGCGCGAAAACAGAGATGATCGTGCATCGGTCGGACGATTCGTTGTCGATGGTGACCCGCATCGACAGTTCGGACATCGGCGCTCGATGGGCGTTACTGTCGAATCGCCGGTTCCGCTGAAACAATTCTTGAGCGGTCACCTCTTTGCGAATAGCTTTCTTGACCGTTTCGGCGACATCCTCGATTCGTGATTCCGGCACCGGGCCGTTGAAATCTTGATCCGAGACGCGGAAACCATCGACGACGATTCCGTCGAGACTTGTCGTAATCTGAGCCGAAAGAATCTCCATGCGCTTCGCGGTTAATACGCCGGTGATGCGATGCGAGCACCCTTCGGCGAATGCTTGATCGGTGATCACGCGGTATTCGACTGTGTCGTTTTCAGAATCGTACTTTCCAGTGACGACAATTTCTCCTGGCTTCAAACTGTGAATCGTCGCCAAGTCCATGGCAATCTGATTCGGTGACGTTGAACTGAGATAATTGGGACTCAGCGCATGCAGTTGCTTATCAACCCAGTCCTCGAAATGGTCCGCGTTCTCGGGACCGCCGACGGGAACAATCGATGCCAGCACTCGTTCCTTGATGTCCTGCATGCGTTCGTCTTGTCGATAGTCAAAATGTTTTCCACTGAGGATCAACATCGTCCGATCATAGAGATCGCTAAGCAGTTCGGCTTTCCAATCGGTCCAAACTCCGGGCCCGACTCCCTGCAGATCGGCAGCCGTCAGAACGTACAGCATTCTAAGCGTTTCAGGACTGCCGACTTCGCGGCTGAACCGCACCAACACATCCGGATCAGAGATATCGCGGCGGAATGCCAAATGCGTCATCATCAAGTGCTTATGCACGAGAAACACAAGCAAATCGCGGTCATGCGTATTCAAGAACAGCCGGTCGGCGACGGATTCCGCAATGCGACGGCCGACTTCGCTGTGGTCCTCTTCGAATCCCTTGCCGGCATCGTGAAGCAAGAGCGCCAGATGCAATATCGTCTTATGGTTGATCGCCCGGTAAGCCGCGCCGAGCGGTCCATCGTCGCCATGGAAATCCTCGGCCGCTTGGATCACACGCAGAGTATGTTCGTCAACGGTGTAGCTGTGATATTGATTGAATTGCAACAAGCAGCGCACGCGTTTCATTTCGGGAATTATGAATTCCAACAACCCGTTATCGTGCATGTTGCGGATCAACGCAGCAAGATTTCCGATTGTCCCCAGGGTCTCTAGGAATAACCGGGCGTCATTCGAACTCAAATCGCCATCCAAATCGGGGACGGCATCCTTGATCCGCTCGGACATCAATGGTGCAACATCCAAGGCTCGCTTCGCGGCCAGAGAGTACAACTTCAAGATTTGATCAAGTTTACGAGCGGCCTCGTCACGGTGGCGCGGCACGACATCGACTTCAGAACGTGTCAACCGAAAGATTTCGTCCGCGCGCCGCATGATGGCCAACCGTCCCAACCTGACGGCAAGCGATTTTGGCCGGTTCAATGAAACAAATCGCCTGGTAACGTTGGCGATCTGCATGCTGTGACGGAAGTACTGCTGCATGAATAACTCGACCGGCCGCTGTCCGTCTTTTGGCACGATTTGCCGTACGTCGGAGAAACGCAACTGCTCATCACGGGTCAACGTGTCTTGCGATTTGTGCGCGGCGAAATGCAATTCCATTCTTAGCCGTGACAAGAATTCATAAGCATCCAACAGCGACCGAGCGTCGTCTTTTCCCAACGCTCCGCGCAGTCTCAGTGAATCGATGTCGGCGGCCTGGAATTTCGCGTATCCGACCCAACGGATCAAATGCACGTCCCGTAAGCCGCCAAGTGATCGTTTGATATCAGGTTCCAATTGCTGCACCGCGCCGCCAAAATCCAACCGCTCGGTTTCACGAGCCAGAATGCATGATTCGATAAAGGGACGCATTCGTGTATGAATCACGCGTTGATAGAACTTTCGTTTCAGTTCATCGACAAGTTCCACACCGCCACACAAATGCCGTGCTTCGATCAGCGACGTGGCGATTTGCGGTTCATGACGCGACATGGAAACGCATTCCTTGATGTCACGGACGGCATGTCCCAGCTTGATGCCTATATCCCAGGCGTCGCGGACGAAAGTCGCAACGCATTCCGAAAAAACCGCATAAGCCGGTTTTCGATAGAGAAACAACAGGTCAACGTCGGAATACGGAGCCATCTCGCCCCGGCCCGTTCCACCAACGGCCACGACGGCAATGCGCCGATCCAGAGTTTGCCGGACGACGGCGCAGAGTCCCGCGACTGAGTCGGCAAATAGGTCGACGACGATGGAATCGACGGCTTGCGAAATCGCCGCGGAGGCTTGGATTCCCGTCGCTCCGCCATCCAATAAGCGACGCGCGCTGGCACGAGATTCGTCCACGCGCCGCCGGTACTCGTTTAGCCGCTCGTTGTCTTGCGCACGCATGGCGTGAGTGTTCTGAATCGTACTTCGGACTTTACGGGCCAAGCGGCGCTACAGTATCGAAAACGAACAACCATCGGTTGCGCGTCGTCCAACGGATGAGACACTTACAACGCCTCGGCCCCCGTTTCGCCCGTTCTGATGCGAATGACTTCTTCAAGCGGCGTCACGAAGATTTTGCCGTCGCCGATCTGGCCAGTCCGGGAATTCGTCATGATGACCTCGCCCACTTTTTGTACAACATCGTCGGCCACAACGATCTCAAGTTTGACCTTGGGCAAGAAGTCGACCGTGTATTCGGTACCGCGATACATTTCCTTGTGGCCACGCTGCCGGCCAAACCCACGCACTTCGGTCACTGTCAGGCCCTGCATTCCCGCCTCGGCCAGCGCGTTCTTGACATCCTCTAATTTGAAGTGACGGATAATGGCTTCGATCTTTTGCATGTCTTGGCACCTGCTGCACTTTGGCATTCGGGAAAATCGGGTGATTACATTGCGTCGTTACCGGTCTCTCCCGTACGAATCCGAATGATTTCCGGCAAATCAGTGACGAATATCTTGCCATCGCCGATCTGGCCGGTGCGGGCGGATTTCAACAAAGCGTCGATGACCTCCTTCGACTGTTCATCGGTAACAACGATTTCCATTTTCGTCTTTGGCAGGAAATCGACCGTGTATTCCGCGCCGCGGTATTGTTCCTTGTGTCCCTTTTGCCGGCCAAAGCCGCGGACTTCGGTCACGGTCATTCCTTGAATGCCGATTGCCGTTAGAGCGTCCTTGACTTCTTCAAGTTTGAAGTGGCGAATAATTGCTTCAATTTTCTTCATCGTTTGGTGCCTTGATATTGTTAACTCTTGATTTGTTCTTGTCTTCTTTCAGTTCACGCGTTATTCGCGTGCGTTGCAACACCACTCGCATCAATTACGAAATCATAGTGGTTTGTGAATGAATTCCAAAAGACCGGCTCTTGGAACAAGCCGGGTTTCTTTTTGGCCCAAATTCATTGCCTGAATCCATTCCTATTGGAAAATGTATCCTTCCTCGCCGTGCTGGCTAAGGTCAATGCCCTCCAATTCCTCATTTTGCGACACGCGCAGTCCCATCGTGACGTCCAACACCTTTAGAATAACAAACGTTCCGACCGCGGCGATGGCCCATGCGGCC
>CAUZVF010000762.1:0-3905 GCA_963582955.1 Planctomycetota bacterium | reverse complement strand
ATCTGACGGTTGTCTCCGGTGACCTGTTCGGGAGACATGTAAGCCGGCGTGCCCAAAAAGTAGCCCACCTGCGTAACGGCAACATCATCAGAACCGCGCCGCCGGGCCAGTCCAAAGTCCGTGAGGATTGGTTCGCCGTCAACATCGATCATGATGTTCGACGGTTTAAGATCGCGATGCACAACGCCGCAGTCATGAGCCGCCTGCAAACCAATTGCCACTTTCCGAATGATCGTCACCGCGAGTTCCGGATTCATCGGCCCGTCCGATTGCAGCATTTCGGACAGCGATCGGCCTTCGATCCACGCCATCGCGATGTAATGCCGCCCGTTCTCGTCACCGACGTCGTAGATCGGACAAACACCGGGATGCCGAATCGTCGCGGCGGCCCGCGCCTCACGATAAAAACGCCGTATGGTTTCGTCGCTGTTTTGCTCGGTGAAGAATGGAATCTTCAGCGCGACTTCACGATCGAGCTGCGTGTCGTGCGCCAAATAAACAATTGCCATTCCGCCCCGGCCAATCGCCCGTCCGATTCGATAGCGCCCGAACATTGTTTCAGGTTCCAGAGCCTGTGTCGCCGCCACGTCGTCCTCATCAGCTTCCGATGGACACGCTGGAATTCGGTCGGTTTCCAGTTCGTGCGGCTCCTCGACGTTTGGAATTCTTGCGACCACGACATTTGGCGAAGTTTCCAATTCCGGAGTCGACTGACCCTCGCTCGCCGTGGAATGGGCGTAATTCCCGTGTGATTGAGGAAAGGGGATTCGAGATTCCGGAAGCGTTTCGGCAGCGGTGTCGCTGAGCGCGATCGTCAGTTCTTCCTGGCGATCCGGAAATCGCTGAAGGAACTCGGCCATCGATGCGGGACGATCGGATTCCGCGCGCAAACGGTATTCGCAGGCGACCAGTTCGATGAATCCATTGCTATTAGTAGCAATTTCAGGGAAGCGATCGAAGTAAGATTCGAGTGACAACTGAGAGCCGTTTTGCCATTGTCGTTGAAGGTCGATTTTGACAGCTTCAATCAACGCTGGCTGTCGCCAGCTTGAATTTGCATCAATCGATGCGGTCTGCTCGTCGAGACTTGTCGCCGTCCAGCCCGATTCGAATGCATCAAGCCAGCGGACCATCTCGCGAACAGCCTGTTCGGACATGACTGTGAGATCCGCATCGTTGTGAGTACTGCCCATCGCCATCAATCCTGCTCCTGCTCGATTCTATTATCGGCGTTCCGACGGGACTCGGCGGTGTGTTTCAAAACGCGTTTGACTTGTACCGTCCCGGCGGTTTCGATGGTTTCGGTATCGCGATGAGCAGCTTCGTCGTTCGGGATGTGGACACTGCCGGATAGTTTGGAAAGTGCTGAACCGATGGTTTGTGCGTTCATGCGGACGGGACTGGCCATGTAATACAGGTAGAGTTCGATCGCATGGCCGGTTTGGTCCACAAAGTCAGTTCGTGGCAGACTGGCGCGGACAATCCGAATACTGGGCGTGACAAGAAGTTCATCCACTAACGCAATGGGTTCGAAAGCCCGTTCCAAGAAGTAGTTAGCCAGATAGTCTTGCAGAAAATTTGAGGAAAGACTGTTTTCCTGGTTATGCGACGGGTCAGTCGCGGAATCATCGTCTTCATCGACCGGCTGAAGGTCGAACAGGGTTGCAATCTCGTCACCTTCGTCAGTCACCCACAAGTCAAGATCGCCGTCGCCCAGCAAATCGGCCAGTGCATAGGCGGCCGGTCGGAGCAAGTCTTCATAAAACGAAGAGCCGAACCAGAGATGCGAGCGAAATCTTGCCGCTGTCAACAGGGCGTTGAATCCGTCACGATTGATAATGAGATCGAAAGGCCCACCGCTGTCTAAATCTTGCGCGTACGCGAGAAAATTGGCGTCGCGAAAACGAACTCGTTTGGAACGCCGTTCTTCGGTGTCGCCATCTTCGTCGGTACCAGTACTTTGATCGGCGTCGACTTCCACTAATCCGAGTTCGGCGGAAGTGACAAGTCCGCGTTCGCCGTCAACATTGATCGCCGTGTCGCCGTTGGCGGTGTCAGACGAAAGCTCCGGATCGTCGAAGTCTCCGTCGTCGAATTCGAAGGCGTTAATGGCTTCGGTCGCACCGTCGGCGACGTTGTCCTGAAATGCTTCTCCTGTTCCGCCATCGGTGTCGTCGATTGAATCATCGACGCCAATTTCATCCAGTACGGAATCTAGTTCGTCGAACACGTCATCTAAGAATAGCAAGGTTGCCAAGTCGTCGAGTTCATCTTCAGTAAAAGCATCTTCGTTGATTGAATCATCAGTGAATATGTTGGTCAGAACGACATCAACCGTCAGCTCAAACACTCCGAATGTGAATCCGTCACCGGTTGGAATTCCAGAGATTGGATCGTAAGAATCATTTCCGAACGACGACACACCGATGAAATAGGCATCCGTTTCGTCAACCGTGAAGTCGATGAATGAATCCGTGCCGAAGAAGTCGTCGTTAAAAGCAACTTCCTCACCGAAGCTGTTAAAGACCCGCAGCAAACTGTCGAGTTCGTTGCCAAACGCTCCAGTGTCGATTTCTGCAAACAGGCGATCTCCTTCCAGCAGCACAACTTCAAACATGTCGACGTCGTCAACAGCATCAACCTCGTCAATAATGACGGCAACTTGGTTGAACGGTGAGACGTCCAGAAACTCTGCGGTGCCAAAGCTGGTGCCACTAAGCAGCGTGCGGTCTTCCAAAATCTCGCATGAATGCCGCCAACGGCGGCGCTTGAGTTTCGAACGAGCGTCTGGCCAACGCCTTCGCGTCTTAAGTAGCGAGCGGAAAAGGAGCATCCGACTAACCGATCTGAATCCGGACGGTAATCACCATGTTCTCACGCACAACTGCCGACAAAACACTTGCACTAGAATTGGGTACGTCCGCAATTCCAATTCCTTGCGCCAAAACCGCGAGATTTGTCACACAAATGAGGGCCAGATTGAGCAAATCCGAGTGGATGGGCAACAGCCCGCCGACGGTAGCCTGGTGTCACATGTTTTTCATCGGAAAGTAAACAGGGAATCTTTACCGCGGTGACCTGCGTGGGAAAATGTCGCTCAAAATACCAGCATGTATCGCAATTTGGGGCATGTCAATCGTAATCCATTCCCAGAAAATGAGTTACGTTTTGCCGTTGTCCAATCCAGAGTTTGATCGATACGATTGATCGAAGCAGTTTCGGTAAAGCCCCAACGAGCCACGCGACTTCCAACGTAGACCAGGCAGACCGATGAAAAGAATCCAGTATTCCCCCAGAATCGTGCTGTTCGCCTTAGGCAACATTGCTTTCGTTGTGTTGCTCGTTTCGGGCGTGTTCTATGCGATTCCGCGGGATGTGCCGCCCGGGCAGCCGCTGAAAATGGATCCGGTCAACGAAACTATTCCGGACGACGAACTCGAAGCTCGAATCCAGTATACCTGCCGCTACTGTCATGCTTCCCCCCGTCCGGAGACTTTTCCCAGGGACAAATGGCAAATCGAGTTGGACCAGGCTTATACATTCATCCGAGACAGCGATATCGATCCCAAGAAAGTACCGCCGAAAAAACAAACGCTGGAGTACTTTCAACGTCGCGCGCCGGAACGGTTTGCCGTGCCGAGCCCTGCGCAACAACCGGAAACGGCCAATCGGTCGCTGTTTCGACGGCATAATTATGCGTTCGAAAACGGACCGGATTATCCTGGCATCTCGCATGTCAAGTGGGTGCATCTGAAATCCAGTGACCGGCGCGATTGCCTGATGTGTGACATGCTGAATAACACGGTTCTGCTATGGCGGTCGGACCAGCCGGATCGCGGATTCCAAATTCTGGCCAACGTGGATCATCCGGCCCATGTTGAGGTTGTCGATCTTGACCGTGACGG
>CAUZVF010000761.1:0-3906 GCA_963582955.1 Planctomycetota bacterium | reverse complement strand
CGTCGACAATGTCCGCGTGCGTTCCTTGATGTTGCCGCCGACCATCATGGCGATACCGAGTTCGCTGACACAGCGTGCATAGGCCGTCAGGATTGCCAGCACGATTCCCGTTCTCGCTTCCGACAGGTACGTGGCCCAACGCCGGAGCGGTCCGGCGCCTAGCGTGAACGCTGTCTCGGCGACGCGCGGATCGAGCGACTTGACGGCTCCGTGACTGATCGCCAGAACGATGGGCAACGCCAACAATAGCTCACCAATGACGATTGCCGAGGGCGAGTAAAGTAATTCCAGCGGCCCCAGAATTCCGCGCCGTGAAAACAGTGCAAAACAAACAACGCCGATGAACACCGTCGGCACGGCCATCGCCGCACGAATCAAGAGGATCAGGAAGCGTTTTCCGGAAAATTCCACGCGAGCCAATGCCGTACCCAGCGGCAGGCCGATAGCCGCCGCCAAACTCACGGCCAGAGTGGAAATCAAAACAGTTCGACCGGCGGCCGACATCACCAAACGGTCGAAAGTGAAGACGAGCCGACACGCTTCTTGCAGTCCGTCCCAGATTAAGTCCATGGCCCCTTTTCCGACAAAGCCTAATCGTCTAATCGCGACGGAGAAAACAATTGTTCTCCATCAATTGTGTATGTCTGGATCAGCCGTTGACCGTCCGTGGAAATCACAAAATCGACGAACGCGTTGCCAAGACGCGATTGAATCCGTGGATGTTTTTGCGGATTGACGACCATGATTCCGTAAGGATTCTTCATCTCATCCGACGGTGCATTCAGCGGGACGAGAGTGATTTTGCCTTTGAAGTTGAGATAGGTGCCTCGGTCCGCGATGATATAGGCTTGCATTTGATCGGCGATAACCAAGGTGGCTCCCATTCCCTGTCCGGTTTCCACGCAGTCTTCCCATTCGGGCTGGCCACCGGCCCTTTTCCAAAGGCGCATTTCTCTCTTGTGCGTTCCGCTGTCGTCGCCACGGGAAACAAATCGTTGTTTCGTTGCGCCGATTGTTCGCAATGCTCCGATCACGTCCGCTCCGCGAATCCCAGCCGGATCCGACGGCGGACCAAGCAATTGAAACGTATTGAACATCACATCTTCGCGACGGACACCGTGTCCCGCTTCCATGAAAGCATCTTCGGCTGCTCGTGCATGGACGAAAACAACATCGACGTCGCCCGATTCGCCCAACTTCAGTGCCTTTCCGGTTCCGGCGGCGATCACGTCAACTCTCACATCGCGGTCTTGCGAAAACTTTGGCAGCAGCACGTCCAACAATCCGGAATCGCGCGTGCTGGTCGTCACGGCCAAACGCAACACGTTTGTCCGGTTGTTGTCGCTCGTGCTTTCGGCGTGACAACCTGCCAGAGCCGCGGCCGCCATCAAGCAGCCGGCCCAAGCAACGCGCGTTTGAAAACTGAGAGAAACCGGCGCGTCGTGACCCGCGCGGCGGATGGTTTTAGGCATGAGCTTTCGACTTACCATTCGTGACTTTAGTTTGCGCGAATTTGCGGTAGACGTCGGCTGTTTGACCGACCATGCCATCGACGCCGAATTCATTTTGAACCTGAGTGCGAGCCCTTTGTCCGATCGCGCGGGCACGGGCGGGATCGTCGAGCAATTCCATGATTCTGTCGGCGAGTTGCTGGCTATTCGACGGCGGAACGACCAGTCCGGTTTCGTTGTTGCGAACAATGCTGTAAACCCCGCCAACCCCGGAAGCGATGACCGCTTTGCCGCGAGCCATCGCTTCCAGCATGATTGTCCCCAAACCTTGGCGCAACGATGGCAGGCAGAAAACATCCATGGCGGACAACGACTGCGAGAAATCCAACAGATTAGTAACAAACGTCACATGCTTGGCGATTCCCAAGTCGCGTGCAAGCCGGCGCAGGTTGCGCTCTTCGGGTCCGGCGCCGGCAATCAGAAACTCGACCGACTCGCGACGCGCCAATACCTGCTGCGCCGCCCCCAGGAAGAACGGCAATCCCTTGACGGCTTCCAGCGGACCGGCCGTTCCGATGACGGGCACATGGCCTGGATCGAGAACGGGTGGGTTTCCGAATTCAGCAGGTAGATCAACTCCGCTATGAATCACCGAAACCGTGTCGTGCGAAAGTTTCTGGTTTTTTAGGAGTTCCATCCTGACCGGTTCGCTGACTGCAATCACATGCCGGCACCAGGTTGGGTCAATCGCAAGTTTTTCTCGCGGCTGCAAGGAATCGTGGACCGTCAGAACATAGGGCCGTTTCAACTCTTTAGCCAACCAATTAGCTCGGCGCAAGATCTTTCGGGATTGAATGTGAATGATATCGGGAACGTCGTCGCTGAGATCGTCGCTAATCCAATCCATGACAACGCGGCCCCAGATCGGAGTCTGCATGC
This sequence comes from Planctomycetota bacterium, assembly GCA_963582955.1. Classification (GTDB taxonomy): domain Bacteria; phylum Planctomycetota; class Planctomycetia; order Planctomycetales; family Planctomycetaceae; genus CAUZVF01. The sequence goes on along the minus strand of CAUZVF010000761.1, from coordinate 1,516 downwards.
GGCGATACTCCAACAGCGCGATGCGTGCGCGGCGGTCGGCTTGAACCTGCTGGGCGTCCGAACAAACGATGCGGGCCGAGATCCCGTGATCCGGCAGACGCTCGGCCAGCCGCAATGAATAGGCACTGCTACCACGCACTTCAAAGTGACCGGCCAACAGCAGAACATTCAATTCTTCGTCGGACTCGGGCATGTCGGTGGCTCATTTGAGCCCTTTGGGACGTGACAAGATTTCGTGCAGCAAAATAGCCTGTTGAATTCCCGCCGGGGTACGAAGAAGCTCGACGATCGTACGGGCGTTCACTCTGTCGGCCAATGGTATTGTCGGCGTCGAGTTTCGTTCGCCCGCCCGGAAAGTACCCAAATGCTGTTGCACGCTCTTGTTGACGTCGTGCGCAATGTTTTCCTGAGCCTCGGTCGCGATGTGGCGTTGCATGTGCTCCTGCACATGTTCCCGAACGTCACCACCCAGGTCTTGCGAACCGGGTGCTTTGCGGTCATGCAGCTTGGCACCGGGTTTTCGCTTTCGTGTCGGGGGCTGGCGCGCGGCCTGGGTTTGCCGGCGTTGCTGAGTTGCGGGACGCCGCTGACGGGTTTGCGGCCGCCGCTGTTGAGGTTGCGGGCGGCGTTGCCGCCGAACAGGTTCGTCGACTTCGACGATTTCGATCGGTTGCTGACTCCGCTTTGGTTTTCCGCCAACTTCTTTTAGGAACTGATCGATCTCGTTCTGAATGGACTTTTTCCCCTGCCCCTGCCCTAGGTCGGCCCGCTGTCTGTTGGCCTGCCGTCGTGCTGTTTGAGACTTTTCCTTCAAAAAGTTGACGATCCCCGAGACGACAACGAAGGTGATCACGATCAACGAGATAATGCCTTCGCCGTTGATCGCGAAAATCGGTTGTAGTCCGAGATTGAGCATTCTGAGATCTCGAATTCAGGATCGGGGGGAAACTCGGCGTCTCAATATTTGGTAGCGGGATTCTATTCTCTTCGGTATCCCTTAACGTCCGACGTCGGTACCGATGGATTCCGTACCAACCGTGGCGATCGAATCTCTCATTTTCGTATCGGCCTGTACGTTCTTCATTTCGTAATAATCCAACAACCCCAGTTTACCACTATTAAAGGCTTCGGCCATTGCTTTTGGAACTTCTGCTTCGGCCAAGACAACTTTGGCGCGATTTTCCTGGACATGAGCCGTCATTTCCTGCTCACGAGCTTTGGCGGCCGCCAGTTGTTCTTCCGCTTTGGCCTGAGCGACCCGCATGTCGGCCTCGGCCTGGTCGGCTTGCAAGCGAGCTCCAATGTTCTCGCCAACATCAATATCGGCAATATCGATCGAAACAATTTCAAAAGCTGTTTGAGCTTCCAAACCCTGGCCCAAAACAGTCTTAGAAATTCTGTCCGGGTTCTCCAATACGGTCTTGTACGATGAGGTTGATCCGATGGCCTGGACGATTCCCTGACCAACTCGGGCGATGACGGTTTCTTCGGTCGCACCACCCACCAACTGCTGCAG
>CAUZVF010000760.1:0-3914 GCA_963582955.1 Planctomycetota bacterium | reverse complement strand
TCCCGTCCGGCTGAAGCCGTAACGAGTCAAACCTGTCAGCGGTCAGCAATCAGCTTTCAAACCGTGCATGCTCGACACTCGGTTTTCCAACAAATGGGTACCACACCTTGCCGTTCAGGCAAGGTGTGCGGCGCAGCCGCCGGAAATCGCTCGACCACGGTCAGAGCCAAAATACAGCCTCGCAAAGCGTGCCTGTGAGCACTTGTCGCGGCAATTGCTTTCAGCTAGCGAAAGAACAGTTTCCAGTCGCTGCGCGACACGCCTTGCCTGAACGGCAAGACGTGGTACCCATCAGTGATGTCAGACCCGTTCGACTGAAGCCGCAAACTTAGTCGGTCACTGGTTCAATCCCCGGTTGTTCGATGTGGCCTTCGTCGATCGACGCATCTTCGGCCTCCTCAATTCGAAACCACTTTTGATACGCGATCAGAAGCAGCAGAATGAAGGCCGCCGGAATTGCGAACAGCACTTGATAGTTCGTCGTGCTTGTCTCCGCGTTGAAGCACGACTCGCCGAGAATACCGCCAAGCAAAAATCCCAGCGGCATGCCGATACCCATCGTGATAAACATGAACAGGTTCTGTCCCGTCGCGCGCAGATCGGCGCGGCATTGGGAATCAACGTAAAGCTGGATCACGATGATCAAGAACACGTGGCAGATCCCATGCAGACCCAGCGCGGTCAGCGTAAGCCACATCGGTCCTTCCAATGCGAAGACGACATATCGCACAAACCACGCTCCGATTCCGATCGCGAATGTTTTCTTCAGCCCCAGTCGTTTCAGAAACAACGGCAACAACAACAACGCTGGAAACTCGGAGATTTGGCCGATCAGCATGACGGCGGGAATCCATTGGTTCTCGATCCCCATTTGCACCAACATTCTTGGAACCTGTAACGTGTACAGCGGCACGACCAGCGCCAGCAGAAAGCTGATTCCGATCAAGAGCGAAAACGTGGGCTGGCGGAACATTCGCAGAATTTCAAGCGGCGCAATCGTTCCACGCGGTTCTCGCGACGGCGGGGTCGCCGGTAAAAAGATGCAGAATGTGCTCAACGCGAACGACAACAACGCCGCAATTCGAAAGCAATCGGAAGTGGAAGGTTCTGGCAACCATGCCAACAGGCTCGCCACGCTGTCCAGCGGATCGGTCGTGGCGGGAAAGTGTTCGGTAATCCAAGTTCGTGCTTGGCCGCCTCCCAGCCACAACGAAAAGCCGAAACCGGCCATCATCCAGCCGACGGTGCCCCACACACGCACTTTTCCAAACTGAGCGTCCGCGTCGGGAAGGTGCCGAAACGAGAGCGCCGTGGCGACGGGAACGGTTGGAAAGTAGCACACCGCGTAAATGCCGAATAACGTCAGCAGCACTTCGAAACTCGCTTCCGAGGCGGTGAACAGCTTGGTTGCCACTGGCAGCGCCAGCAGCGTGACTCCGCCAATGAAATGGCTGATCGCGAGATACTTTTCACTGGACATCCACCGGTCAGTCACTTGGCCGACGATGAATGGAGCCAACCACAAACCAACCGCGCTAATTGCCATCAATTGGCCTTGCTGCGTGGCGGATAAGCCGCTGTCAGTCAGATAGACCGGAAGATAGGTCAGGATCGTGCCGGTGATTCCCCATTGCAGAATCCACAGGACGGACAGACGCCACCGTAACTTCCAGCCCAAGCGGGGCGCCATTCGTCATTCTCCAACGACTTGCGATTGTTCTGCTAATTTAATGTTCTATGTGAGTATACGTCGCATTTGTTTGAATTCGCAAAGGTGAGTGCCAACGACTGCTGGCAACGTCCAAACGCCGGGGGTCCAATTCTTTTGCAATGTCGAGGAACCACATGATGTCGATCAAACGATACAACGCTCATTTGCTTTCCACATTAGTCGTTTTGTCGACGTTGCTGAGCCCCACCGGGACTTCCGCGCAGGAATCTGAACGGCAGGCCGCCGCGAAGATCCTGAAAGCGACTAACATCAAAGGCGGGTTGATCATTCACGTGGGATGCGGAGATGGCCGGCTGACGGCCGCGCTGCGAGCTACCGAGAGTTTTCAAGTTCACGGCCTCGATCAGGACGCAGCCAACGTCGCCGCGGCACGAAAGTACGTGATGTCAACGGGGCTGTATGGAACTGTTGCGATTGATCGGATCAGCGGGAAAGCACTGCCGTACATCGACAATCTGGCAAACTTGATTGTCTCCGAAGACCTCGGCGCGGTGACGATGGAAGAAGTCATTCGCGTGTTGGCTCCGAACGGTATCGCGTACATCAAAGTCGGAGACAACTGGAAAACGACCGTCAAACCGCGGCCGGATGACATCGACGAGTGGACTCATTTCTTGCACGACGCCAGCGGCAATGCGGTGGCTCATGACGATCAAGTGGGACCGCCCAAGCACTTGCAATGGTTGGGCAGCCCGCGTTGGTCGCGGCATCACGATCGCATGGCCAGCATGAGTGCTCTGGTTTCAGCGGGCGGGCGAATTTTTTACATAATGGACGAAAGTTCACTGATCTCAATCCAAATGCCGTCGAAGTGGATGCTCGTCGCACGCGATGCCTTCAACGGCACGATTCTGTGGAAGAAGCCCATCAAGACATGGCACAGTCATCTGTGGCCGCTGAAGAGTGGTCCGACGCAGTTGGCGCGACGGCTGGTCGCGACGGGCGACCGAGTGTTCGTCACGCTGGGATTTCACGCGCCGGTCAGCGAAATCGATGCCGCGACCGGCGAAGTCGTCCGCACCTACAAAGACACCGCGACGACCGAGGAAATCATCGTCCACGAGGGCATGGTGTTTCTGCTCGTCAACAAAGGCAAGTTCGAGACCGACGGATACGAACCGAAATTTAATACGGGCGATCAGGCACGCGTGCGGAAAGAGTTTACATGGAACGAAGACCCGCGTGAGGTGATGGCGTTCGACACGGGAACCGGCAAACGATTGTGGAACAACGGAACCAAAGTCTCGCCCCTGACGATGACGGCCGACGACCAGCGGGTCATCTTTCACGACGGCCAAAGGATTGTCAGTTTAGACCGCTACACGGGCAAGGAGTTGTGGCACTCGGCACCCGTGTCGCGTCGTCCCAAATACACGATGAACTTCGGCCCGAAACTGGTGCTGCACGGAGACGTCGTGTTGTTCGCCGGTGGCGACCGCAAAATGCGGGCACTGTCGAAAGAAGACGGCAAACAATTGTGGGAAGCTCCGCATGCTCAGTCGGGATATCAATCTCCGGAAGACTTGTTGGTTTCCGGAGGTCTTGTGTGGAATGCTCCGACAACCAGCGGCCGTGACACGGGAGTTTTCACCGGCCGCGATCCGAAAACCGGCGAGGTGAAAATCGAATTCCCGCCCAACGTCGAAACCTATTGGTTCCATCACCGCTGCTACATTGCCAAGGCCACTGACAAGTTCCTGTTGCCTTCACGGACCGGCATCGAGTTTGTCGACACGAAAAAAAAGGACTGGAACATCAATCACTGGGTCCGCGGCGGATGTCTGTACGGAATCATGCCTTGCAACGGAATGGTGTACGCTCCGCCCCATAATTGCGCGTGTTATCCTGAAGCCAAGCTGTACGGTTTGAACGCGCTGGGTCCGGCTTCATCCACGCGGCGGTTGCCAGAGGAAATTTCCGATGACGGACGGCTTGAACGCGGCCCGGCATACGGCGAAGTGATCGCGATTGATGAGAAATCAAGTTTCGATTGGCCGACGTATCGCGGCAATGTCGCTCGCACAGGAAACACATCGTTCTCAGTTCCATCTGACATCAAAGAATCATGGACGACGAACTTGGGCGGACGATTGAGTGCCACGGTTGTCGCGAAACGACGGCTGTTCGTCGCTCAGGTCGACAAGCACACGTTGCATGCACTCGATGCCGAAACGGGAAAGAA
>CAUZVF010000759.1:0-3915 GCA_963582955.1 Planctomycetota bacterium | reverse complement strand
TCGTGTATTACGACGGGCGAGGCAACCAAAACAAAACCGCAATCTGGAGCGTCCGCGTGCGGATTCGCAAGGATCGCCAAGGGATCGACATCCTGCCCGTTGTCGACAACTAAACGGTAACACTGACATGTCTGACGAGACGCTGCCGCCGTTGACACTTGGCCTTCGGCTGCGCGTGTTGGTGCGTCTGTTGTGTTCCTTGCGCCGGCACGACTTCCGCGCAGCGCGCACGTTTATGGCGATGACCTTTCCCAATGACGGGCCATTCGTGCGGCTCGTCAAGTTCACGGGTTGGGCACTCAAGCAGATATGGTGCACGATCCCCGACGCGATGCGCCACACGCGATTCGCCGAGACGGTGTCGAAGGTGCCCGTGTGGTTGAAGGACGGCAACCCGCTGGAGAATCATCCGTGGGCCTCGCACCCGGACGCGAAACTGCCGAGCGCCGCCGACACCGTGGTGATTGGCTGCGGACTGGCGGGCTGCGCCGTGGCCTATCACTGGGGCAGGAAGGCGCCATCCGACCGCACGCTGGTCGCGCTCGATCTGGGCGACGCCGCCAGTGGTTCGGCAGGGCGGAACGAGGGGCTCGTCGTCATGGGCCGGTATTACCACATGGTGGTGAAGACCGTGCTGACTTATCTCAAGGATGTGCGAGAGTCGCCTTTCGCTCTGCGAAAGCAGCGCAACTTTCGCGGAGCGAAAGGCGACAATCCATTCGCGACCTGCTCGGACGCCGAGCTTGAACGGCTTGCTCATCAGTTCGCCGCCCGCTACGCCCATGCCTGCTATCGCAACGGCGACATGGTCGAACAGACCGTGCGGGATGAAGGCTTTGACTGTGACTACGCCCGCGAAGGCTGGGTGCAGGCTCGCGGAGAGGACGAACAGGCTTCGCTGGCCGAGTCCGTGCAAATGGCCCTCGATACCGGCTACGCCGATTGGACGAGCATCACGCCGGACGAAGTCAAGCGGCGCACGGGCATGAACGTGCGGCACAACGCCGGTTTCTCAATCGCCGCCGCCTCGTTCCATCCGGCGAAGTGGTGCTGGTCTCTACTGAATCGCGCGATGGAGTCAGGCAAAGTCGAGCACTACTCGCGCACCAAAGTGCTCGGCATCGACAATGTCGTGGTTCGCTCCGCGAACCAACGCTCTGATCGCGGAGCGATCAGCGACTCTACGGGCGACGATTACATCATCCGCACGGAACGCGGCGACATCCGCGCCCGCCATGTGGTGCTCTGCACGGAATCGTACACGCCACTGCTGATGCCGCAGTTTCACGACCTGATCCGTCCCACGCAAACGCAGGCCGCCAGTGGCCCCGGTGGGCCACCGGCAATGAAACCACACGTCGGCATCTCCGGTGCGCGTGGGTTTTTCGGACGGCACGGCAACGAGACCATGATCGGCTCGGACGCCACGCGCGTGCCTGACCACGAAGCCGGACGCATCCAACCGTCGCGATTTCTGACTCATTACCTGTGTGCCGAATTACAAAGCGCTTTTGGCCGCGCGCCTTATACGATCACCAACGAATGGTCGGGGACTGTCACCTACACACCCGACGAATATCCGGTCGTGGGCGTCTTCGACGGCCGGCGTCAATACATTCTCGGCGGGATGGCCGGTTCCGGCACCGCCGTGTCGTTCAACGGCGGCCGCTGCATCGTCAATCGAATCCTTGGCGACACGTCCGAGCCCGATGACTATCCAGACGCTTACTTCAGCCCCATGCGACTGCTCGACCCAAATAATCATTCGTGGCCGGAGCTTTGATTAGCATCTCGTAGCGCTATCCCGGATTATTCACGAAGCAACGCAAATATGATGCAAAGCTTTTGGCCAAAAGGAGTTGCGACTATTTTACCCAAAACACCGCGCAAAATCGGAGTTGATCGTAACCCGAAGCGTCAGCGAGGAAACATGTTGAATTCCTCGCTTACGCTTCGGGTTACGAATAATTCGGGCTATTGGTCTCGCATTTCCTGGGATTCAAGCCGAATTCCGCGCCGTCATCAAAACGTTGGGCTTAAACAGTCAAAGTTTGCGCGCCGTGCGCATACTCTCTTAACTTTGCGCTCTTCGTTCCTTTGCGTTGCCACAAAACACCGGAAATTCCTGTCGTCACATCTTCCTGTCAGCGAAAACTGTGGGCAAAAACACATGAATTATGATATGGACAAGTAGTAGCACGACGCTTTAACCGAACAGCGGCAGCGGCCGCCCATCGCTCAGCGGAATGCTTTCACCTTTGGTGTCGCGCAGCGTTGCGTGATGGTCGATTCCCATTGCGTGGAAAATCGTGGCGTGCAGATCGCCGGGGCCGCAGGGGTTTTCCTTGACGGTCAGCGCGAACTTGTCCGAGCGGCCGTGGACTTGCCCGCCTTGAATGCCGCCGCCGGCGAACGCGACTGAATAACAATCGGGCGAGTGATCTCGGCCGGCGACTTTGTTGATTACGGGGCCGCGGCCGAATTCCGTCATCAGCACGACCAACGTGTCGTCCAACATCCCGCGGACGTCCAAGTCATCCAGCAATGCGGACGCCGCATGATCGAAGGGCGGCATCAAGAAGTTTTTCAATTGTGGAAAGTTGAAGAAGTGAGTATCCCAAATCGCGCCGGCTCCGCCGTTTAGATCGCCAGCACCAGAATTCACGATCACCATTGGAATGTCAGTCTCGATCAGGCGGCGCGCCAATAACAAACTCTTGCCGAGAATGTGATCGCCAAATGATTTTCGGACGACTTTGGGTTCCCGTTCCAGTTCGAACGCTTTCCGGACTTTCGGACTTGTTAACAGGTCGGCCGCCAATCCTTGGAAATGCTGATACACGCTCATCGGCTGCGATGATCGGTCGGCATCGAAGCTTGAGTCGAACTGTTGCAATAACCGACGGCGTTTGTCGACACGGCCATCGTTCATCGATGCACCCAACTTCAGATTCGGTGTGCTCGAAATGGGTGACACTCCGGGAAACGGCTTGCCGGATTTTGGACGTACCACCAGAGGATCATATTGAACTCCGAGGAATCCCGCGTTCTGGCCGGCGACGATGCCTCGTTCGGCGACTTGATACGGAATCGTCACGGTGGGCGGCAGGCCGGTCGGTACTCCGCGAGCCCACGCGGTCATTGAACCCAGCATCGGTTTGTCTTCTCGCGTAGCCAGAACCGGATTCGAAACCATCGCGCCGTCCAGGATGACCGGCGGGACTCCCGTCAACGACCAATACAGAGCTTGCCGATGATCGCGGGCCCGATGCCGTACCGAACGGACAATCGCCAAGCGATTAGTCTGCCTTGCCAACTTCGGCATGTACTCGCCGATTTGCGTACCGGGGATCGGTGTTGCGATCGGTTTGTATGTCCCGCGGACTTGCACGGGAGCATCCGGCTTGGGATCCCAGCTTTCCAACTGGCTCATCCCGCCCCAGTTAAAAATGACGATACAGCGTTTGGCGTTCCCAAAGCCGGCCGGAGTATCGGTTGCCATCGCGGCCGACGATTTCCTCGACGAAATCAGATTGGGCAAACCAATGCCGATCGATCCCACAAGTCCCGCGTGCAAAGCATTGCGGCGCGACAAATTCCGAAGCGGAGTTGTCATAGTCTATTTTTTCATACAGCCGTCGAAATCGACGACGAATTATCCGCGTCACAAGACAACCAACTTGATAGTCTATCGATGAATTCTGTTTGATTGCTACCTATTTTGTTCGATTGCGATAGGCTGGGTTTTGATGGCTTTGACTACCAGGCGTTATTCCAGCGCAATGTCCGATGAATTGCTGATTCTCGACACATTTCTTGCCAGGAAGCAAATTCAAGAAGTCTTCGAGAGAACCGAATGACTTGGAAAGTCGTTGTGCATTAAGCCGACGTCATACTCTTACGAATAAGGAATCA